>JASHXJ010000087.1 GCA_030043595.1 Trebonia sp. | reverse complement strand
GCACGGCTCGGCGGGTCGCGATCGACGGGTTCCGCGGTTGAAAGGGCGGGGCTCGAAGCCCGAGCAGCAGTTAGGGAGTTGTTTGGAATGGCTCAGGGCACCGTCAAGTGGTTCAACCCGGACAAGGGCTACGGCTTTATCGCCGTCGACGGTGGCAAGGACGTCTTCGTCCACTTCTCAGCGATCCAGGCGGACGGCTACCGCACCCTCGAAGAGGGCCAGCGGGTTGAGTTCGAGATCACGCAGAGCGACCGGGGACAGCAGGCCGAGAAGGTCATCATCGTCTCCTGAAATCTCTGTGAGTTTCCCGGGCTCCGCCCGGCGAAACCCCTGGATTCCACCGGTTACCCCGGGGTGGTCGGCCTGGCTCCCGCCGGCGCGGGAGCCAGGCCGACATGCTTTCCGGCCGGATTACGTCCCAGGGCGCCCGATGGCGTCAGCGAGCGCGCTCAGCAGGCGCACGACACTGGCCGGCCCGTCCACGACGAGATCGGCTGCCGCGGCGGCACGCGGCGACTCCGCGCTGGCGCTGCATACCGTGCAGCCCGGGACGCCCTCCGCGCGCAGGGCGCTGACCGCGTCAAAGGCCGCGAGGTCGCCGAGGTCGTCGCCGAAGAAGAGCACTGAGTGAGCTCTGCGCTCGGCGGCCAGCGCCCGCAGCGCTGTTCCCTTGTCGATACCGGGCGGGCGCAGCTCCAGCACCAGGCGGCCCGGCTCTAGCGTCAGCCCGGTTTCGGCGGCGAGCGTGGTCAGCGGGCCGCGCAGCCGGGCGAGCGCCGCCTCCGGGTCGGCTGCCTGCCTGGTATGCACGGCGAGCGCGGTGCCCTTGTCCTCGAGCCTGGTGCCCTGCGCCGCGCCCCTGGCCGCGAGGAGGCCGGGGAGCACACGCCGCGCCATCGCGACGCCGTCCGGCACCGGAGCGGCCGTCACCTCACCTGCCTCCCACCGCTCCGCCCCGTAGTGCCCGAGGACGATGAGCCTGGCGATGCCGGCCAGGCCGCCGAGCGCGACCGCCTCAGCCACCGGGCGGCCGGTGATGATGGCCACCGTGCCCGCGGACGCGGCCAGCCTGGCCAGCGCGTCGGCGGCACCGGGCGCCGCGAACGCGGTCGTGGGGTCGGCGACGATCGGCGACAGCGTCCCGTCGAAGTCCGTGGCGATGAGGGCGTGCGCCGGGTCGGCCACGATCGCGTCCAGCCCGGCCTGGCCTTCGGCCGTGCCGGCGCGGGGCAAGGTCACAGTTACCTGGTACCCGGCCGCGGCGAGCGCATGCGCTGGCGCCGCGCCCGCTGCGCGCGCAGCCGCTTGACCAGAACGGGGTCGAACTTGAGCGCCTCGGGGCTGTCGATCAGCTCGTTGAGCAGCTGGTAGTACCGGGTCGCTGAGATGCCGAGCACCTCGCCGATCGCCTGCTCCTTGGCGCCCGCGGTACGCCACGTTCCCCGCTCGAAGGCGAGAAGGCGCATATCGCGCTCAGACAACGCTGGCATCCGCCGCTCCCTTCAGTACGCTCGCAGAGCGTGGCTTCGTATCAATGTCTCACTTTCCTGACCGACTACGGGCTCGAAGACGCCTTTGTCGGGGTCTGTCACGGAATCATTGCCCAGATCGCGCCGGGCACACGCATTATCGACATCACGCACCTGGTGCCGCCGGGCGACATCCGCCGGGGTGCCGCCGTGCTCGCGCAGGCCGTGCCGTACCTTCCCCCAGCCGTGCACGTGGCCGTCGTCGATCCCGGGGTCGGCACCGCGCGGCGCGCGGTCGCGGTCGCGGCGGGCGGCTCTGTCTTCGTCGGCCCGGACAACGGGCTGCTGTCCTGGGCGATCGAGGCGGCCGGCGGAGCCTCCGGCGCTGTCAGCCTGACCAACACCGCGCTGTGGCGGGAGGCCGTGGCGCCGACCTTCCACGGACGGGACATCTTCGCGCCCGTCGCGGCACATCTGGCGGCCGGGGTTCCGCTCGCGCGGGCCGGGGACGAGATCGACGCGGCCAGCCTCACCGCGCTGCCCAGGCCGGCCAGCCGGGCCGGCGGCGGAACCGCCGCGGGCGAGGTGGTCACCGTAGACAGGTTCGGCAACGCTCAGTTGTCCGTCACAGGGACGGACGCCGCGCTGGCCGGGCTGGTCCCGGGCTCGACGGTCGCGCTCGCGTGGCACGGCGGCGAGCTGACCGTACGGTTCGGCGTGACCTTCGGCGACGTCGGCCCGGGCGAAGTCATCTGCTACACCGACAGCGCGGGGTTCGTGTCGGTCGCTGTGAACGGGGGCGACGCGGCGCGGCGGCTCGCGCTGCACCCGGGCACCCGGGTGACGCTAACCGTTACGAAATTATTTATTCGCTGGGCTTTACGTTTCCGGGAGCCGCGCAAGGCCATAATGAACTGAATTTTCCCCATTCAACCCCTTCGCCCGGCCTGGAGGGGATCTCGTGACCGACAGGTCCCGACTGCTGCGCGGCACGACACCGTTCCTGGTTGCCCTCGCCATCACGGCGGGTTTCGCCCTGCCCGCGAGCGCCGGGCAGCCGCAGCGCGCCGCGCGGGCAGCGCAGATCCCGGCGCCTACCCGCGCCGCCGAATGGTGGCTGACGGCGCTGAACGTGTCCCGCGCCTGGCAGGCCGCCCCCGGCAAGGGCAAGGGCGTCACCGTCGCAGTGCTGTCCACCGGAGTCGACGTCACCCACCCGGACCTGACCGGGGCGGTGACGACCGGGCCTGACTACAGCGGCTCGGGCCGCAGGTCAGGCGGCCCGTACTGGGGTTCTGAAGGGACGGCCGTGGCCAGCCTGCTCGCCGGGCACGGGCACGGCGCGGACGGGGCCGACGGCGTCACCGGGATCGCGCCGGGCGCGCGGATCCTGTCCGTTCGGGTGACGCTGGAGTACGACGACCCGCTGAACTCCGACGCCGCCATCACCCGGCGGCTCCCGGCCGCGATCGCGGCCGGGATCAGGTACGCGGT
>JASHXJ010000656.1 GCA_030043595.1 Trebonia sp. | reverse complement strand
CATCGTGTCGGTGATGACCACCCCGATGGTCACCCCCGCCCGCGCGCGCAGCGCCTTGCGCAGCCGCCGCGCCGACTCGTCCGGGTCCTCGGGGAGCAGCACCACCGTGCCCGGTGCGGTGTTCGACGCGTCCACCCCGGCCGCGGCGAGCACGAAGCCGTGCCGCGTCTGCGCGATCGTGGTCGCGCCGCGCCTGGCCACCACCCGGACGGTCTCCGCCGTGATGGCGTCTTCGCGCCTGGCGGTGACGACCCGCCCTTCAGCCTTGCTGACCGCCTTGGAGGTGACCACGAGGATGTCACCGTCGCGCAGCCCGGGACCGGTCTCGCCCAGCACGGCCGCGGCGATGAGCGCCGCGAGGTCGTCCCCGGCCGAGATTTCCGGTATTCCCGGGATCCCGTAGACGCAGACGTGCGGGAGTGCGGCTTCCGGGCCGGCGGTCATGTCAGATCCTGCGCGAGGTCGATCGCGGCCTGCGCGATCGCGGCGGTGGCCGCCAGGTCCCGCATGTACAGCGGCAGCGCGCGCACCTCGATGCCGGCCAGCGCGGGATCGTCGGCCGCCGCCTTGTCCTGCTCGTCGACCAGCCATCCGTTGACCAGGTCCGCGCCGTAATGCGCCGCCACGGCAACGGCCGAGGTCTGCACGCCGATCGCGGCCAGGCACGCGTCCGCCATGCCGCGGACCGGCGCCCCGCCGATGATCGGCGACACGCCCACCACGGTCTTGGCCGCGGCCGCGTCCCTGATGCCGGGCACCGACAGGATCGTGCCGATGCTGACCACGGGGTTGGAGGGCGGGAACAGCACGAAGTCCGCGCCGGCGATGGCCTCGAGCACGCCGGGGGCCGCCGCGGCGCTGTCCGCGCCGCGGGCCGTGATGGCGAGCGCGGGGACCGACGCGTGCAGGCGGACCCACCATTCCTGGAAATGCAGCACGGACCGCTGCCCGTCATCGACCAGAACGTGGGTCTCGATCGTGTCATCGGACATGGGCAGCAGCCGGACGCCGGGCTGCCAGCGCTCGCACAGCAGGCGGGTCACTGCTGACAGCGGCCTGCCCTCGGCGAGCAGCTGGGTGCGCAGGATGTGCGTGGCGAAGTCAAGGTCGCCCAGCGTGAACCAGGAGGGGCCGGCGCCGTACGCGGTGAGCTCGTCGCGAATGCGATGCGTCTCGCCGGCCCGGCCCCAGCCCTGCTCCTCGCTGATGCCCCCGCCGAGGGTGTACATCACGGTGTCCAGGTCCGGGCAGACGCGCAGTCCGAACAGCGTGATGTCGTCGCCGGTGTTGCCGATGACTGTGATCTGGGCGCCGGGAGCCGCCGCCTTCAGGCCGCGCAGGAAGCGCGCGGCGCCGACACCTCCGGCCAGCACGGTAATCCGCATGCGGACAGTGTCGCAGGTGCGCACCCCGGATCGGCGTCGCGGGTTCGGTGTGGGCGCAACCAGGCCGCCGGCAGTCCCCGAAGCGGTGGCGGCCAGGAACACTCCATGATAGACCCTACGTCTCTCTTTGATTACACATAGTGACAACACTGGGGTGTGTCGCGGATTTTTTAGCGGACTTACCTGGCAACTTGGACAACGAGGCGGCCAATACCATCTTCTTCGCTTGACGTGAAGCAAGACACGCGGGTGTAATTTCATTGATGTGATTCCCGCCGTCACGGGTAAGCGGCGGGCATCAGGGGGCTCCGAGAGGGGAGGATGCGCTTTGACTGAGGTCGTCGTCCCGCTAGCGCATGTTGTCGTCCGTCCGGAGGATGTTGACGACCTGGGCTGGCAGGACCGGGCGCTATGCGCGCAGACGGATCCGGAGGCGTTCTTTCCCGAGAAGGGCGGTTCCACCCGCGAGGCCAAGCGAGTCTGCCGGAGCTGCGAGGTCCGGGCCGAGTGCCTGGAGTACGCGCTCGACAACGACGAGCGATTCGGGATCTGGGGCGGTCTGTCGGAGCGTGAGCGCCGTCGTATCAAGCGCCACGCAGGCTAGCGCAGAACCGGACATCTGCCCGTAATCCTGCCGTGAACGCCCACTCCCTGTATTGTTCACGCTGTCCCCCCAGGGAGGTCGGCGGGCTTGTGTGAATAGGAGAGCACGGATCGGACTTCCCTGCTAGCTCGCGGGTCCCATGACCGCCTACCTGTGCTGGACCTCTTGTCAACTACCGCCCCGCAGACCAGGCATACCGTTACCGCGATCATCGTCGCGCATGACGGGGCTCGCTTGCTGCCCGGGCTCGTGCAGGCGCTGCAGGCCCAGACCTACCCTGTCGAGCGGGTCGTGGGAGTGGACACCGGCAGCCGGGACCGCAGCGGGTCGGTGCTCGCGGAACTGATCGGGCACGACGCGGTGTTCGGGATGGACCGGAAGACCGGCTACGGCGAGGCGATCATGGTCGCGCTGCGGCACAGCGCCGCCAGGCGCGCCGCACGGACCGATCCGAACATGCGCCGGGTCGAGTGGATCTGGCTGCTGCACGACGACTGCGAGCCCACACCGGAAACGCTCGAGCGGCTGCTGCGGGCAGCCAGCCGGGACCGTTCTGTGGTTGTGCTTGGCCCTAAGGTCCTTGATGGGTCGGACCGGCGCGTGCTGCGCGAGGCCGGCGTCGCGACCGACCGGGCAGGCCGCCGTATCACCGGGATCGAGCCGGGTGAGATCGACCAGGGCCAGCATGACGGCAACCGCGCCGTGATGGCGGTGGGCTCGGCCGGCATGCTGGTCAGGCGGGACGTGTGGGAGCAGCTCGACGGGTTCGACACGCGCCTGCGGCTGTTCTGCGACGATCTGGACTTCTGCTGGCGGGTGCACGCGGCCGGCCTGCGCGTGCAGGTGGTCACCGATGCCGTGCTGTACCACCGCGAGCTTTCCGCCAGGCGGCGCAGGGCTGCCGAGGACGGCAATCTGCGCAGTCTCGAGCGCCGGAACGCGCTGTACGTGCTCGCTGTCAACCTGCCGCTGCTGACCATGCTCCGCGTGCTGGCCGGCTGCGTCGCGGGCTCGCTGGTGCGGGCCGCCTACTACCTGCTGACCAAGCAGCTGGACCTGGCCGCCGCGCAGGTCTACGCCGTCGCCGGGCTGGCCGGGCACCCCATGCGGTTGTGGAAGGGACGTCGCCGCCGCGCCGCAGGGCGCCGCGAGGGCTATTCCGCGGTCCGCATGTTCATCACTCCTGGGCGCACCCTGTCCCGGCTCGCGGAGAGCATCGCGGGACTGCTGTCCAGCGGGCCGCCGCAGGCGTCGGGCAGCATGCACCAGGCGGCGGCTTCGGAAGAACCGGAAGACGAGCAGTTCGTCGACGCGCAGTCCGTCGTCCGCAGGATCGTCGGCAATCCCGGGGTGCAGCTGTTCGTCGCGCTGCTGCTGATCACGCTGATCGCCGAGCGCCGGCTGCTCGGCACCAGTCCGCTGGGCGGCGGCGCCCTGGTCCCCGCCTGGGGCGGCGCCTCCGGGCTGTGGCAGGAGTACCTGGCGGGCTTTCACGCGGTTGGCGTCGGCTCCACCGCCTCGGCGCCTCCGTACCTCGCGGTCGTCGCGTCCCTGGCCACGCTGCTCGGCGGCCAGGCATGGCTCGCTGTGGACGTCCTGCTGCTCGGCTGCGTCCCGCTTGCCGGGCTGACCGCGTACCTCGCCGCCCGCCGGCTCGTCAGCAGCACCGCCGCCCGGCTGTGGCTCGCCGCCACCTACGCGCTCTTGCCGGTCGCCACCGGCGCCATCGCGGCAGGCCGCCTCGGCAGCGCGTTCGCGTTCATGACGCTGCCGCTGATCGGGATCAACGCGGCCCGGACGCTCACCGCGCCACCGCGGGCGGCGCGCCGGGCGGCGTGGGCCACCGGATTGCTGATCGCGCTGGCGGCCGCGTTCGCGCCGGTGACGTGGGCGTTCGGCGCGGCCTTCGCGGTTGTGGCGCTAGCGGCCCGCCGCTGGCTGTGGCCGGTGCATCCGGTCGACGCCGCGATCGTCGTGGCCACCCCCTTCGTCGTCTTGTTCCCATGGTCGCTGCACCTGCTGGCCAGCCCGTCCGCTTTCCTCACCGAGGTAGGCGTGCAGCAGCCCGGGCTGAGCGTGGCCGGGCTCCGGCCGTCCGCCTTGCTGCTGCTCAGCCCCGGCGGACCCGGGCTGCCGCCGGTATGGGTGACCGCGGGAGTCGGGCTCGCCGTCCTCGCCGCCCTGCTCCCGCACCGGCGCACTGTGCTCACTGCCGTGGGATGGTGTGTCGCCGCGGCCGGCTTCCTCGGCGCGATCGTGGTGAGCCGGACGACAAGCACGTCGGCTGGCG
>JASHXJ010000655.1 GCA_030043595.1 Trebonia sp. | reverse complement strand
ACGCGGAACTGATCCGCCGCCTGATGGCCCGCAGCCGGGGCTCCGACGACACTGAAGAGGTCATCGCCCACCGGCTGCACGTCTACCGGGAGAAGACGATCCCGCTGCTGGAGTACTACGCGGGCCGGGAATGGATGTTCGCGGTCGACGGCAGCCGGTCCCCGGGCCAGGTTCACCACGACATCGTGGCCCGTCTGCGCAAGCTCGCCGACTTCGAGACCTCAGCGGGCGAGCAGGCCGCAGGCCCGTGACGGAGAGGTGCTCAATGCGCGCGATCGTGCTGTCAGGGCTGGCTGCGCTCGCGCTCTTGACCTGCGCTGTCGTCCCGGCGTCCGCCGCTCCCGCCGCTCCCCGCGCCTTGGCCGCTCCTGGCGCGATCACCGCGACCGCCATCGAGATCAGCAAGATCTCGTGCGGCTCCCCGGCGTTCTGCCTCGCCATCGGGGCGGACTTCAACCTCACGGCACAGAACGTCTCCTCGGTCGCGCTGGGGTGGAACGGGAGGGCATGGCGGATCCTCGCCGTGCCGGCCATCAAAGGCGTCAGCGAGGTCGCGCTGACCGGCGTGTCCTGCAAGGCGGGCGGCTGCGTCGCGGTTGGCCAGGACATCAGCGACACCGTCTCGGGCGGCCTTGGCATGTTCGCCGTCACCTGGAACGGCCGCGGCACGCTCCGGCTGACGCCGGTGCCGCCGGCGCCCAGCGGCGTCATCAGTGTCGGCCTGAATGCCGTGTCCTGCGTGACGGCCAGGTACTGCGTCGCGGTCGGGTCGGTGCTGAACAACGGCACAACCACCTCCCCGATGCTCGTCGAGACCTGGGACGGCGCGAGGTGGGCCGCGCGCCAGGTGCCGCTGCCGGCCGGGGCTGACCTCGTGCTGTTCGGCGACGTGTCCTGCGTCGCGGTCGCGCGCTGCGTCGCGGTCGGCAACTCCTACGGGGCCGCGGCCATCCCGGACGCGTTCATCGCCACCTGGAACGGCAAGTCCTTCACCCCGGCAACGGTGCGGGTTCCCGCCGGGATCAAGATTCCTGAGCTCGTCGCCGTGTCGTGCTCAGCCGCGACGAGCTGCGCCGCGACCGGTTTTGACGATGCCGGCCTGACGGCCGGCAAGGGCCTGGCGTTCACTGAGGTGCTGGCCGGCAAGACCTGGACGACCGGCCGGATGAGATGGCCGAAGGGGACCAGCTCCTCGCTGCTGCTCGGGGTCTCGTGCAGCACTGCACGGTTCTGCGTCGCGACCGGCAGCACGGGATCCGGGAAAGCCGCCCGCGCCGTCGCCCTGGCCTACAACGGCAGGTCATGGTCACCGCAGTCCTTCCCGGCACCGGCCAGGGGCAACTCGGACGGCCTTGGCGGCGTGAGCTGCCTGACCGCCAAGGACTGCGTGGCGATCGGCGAGACCGGCCCCGCGACCTCGTCCTCGCTCAGTACGCTGGCCGCGTTCTGGAACGGGAAGAACTGGCGGGTGACCCGCCTCCGCCCGCCGGCCTGAGCGATCTTTATGAAAGGCACGGCGAAGCAGAACCGGAATCCTCACGCCAGCGCCGCGGCGATCGCTGCGAGCTTCTGGTCCCAAGATCCGGACTTGTGAGGATAATGCATGCAGCGCCGGGCATTGCGGCCGGGCGGTCTCTGGGTGGGGGTAGAGGGATATGAGAGTGCTCGTCACGGGAGGGACCGGGTTCGTCGGCTGCCATTCAGTCGCCGCCCTTGTCTCTGCCGGCCATCAGGTCCGGCTGCTGGTGCGGTCGCGTGACCAGGTGGCCCGCAGCCTTTCCCCGCTGGGAGTGGCGGACGTCGAATCCGTCCAGGGCGACGTGACCGTGCCGCAGTCGGTGGAGGAGGCCATGGCGGGCTGCGACGCGGTGCTGCACGCGGCGGCCGTCTACTCGCTCGACCCGCGGGCGGCAGTGCGGGTGCGCGAGACCAACCTGCGCGCCACCAAGACCGTCCTGGGAGCGGCGGTCCGCCTGGGACTGGACCCCGTCGTGCACGTCTCCAGCTTCGTGGCGCTTCTTCCGCCGCAGCCGCGGGGCGCTGTGCTGACTCCCGATTCGCCGGTGACCCGGCCGCGCTGCCCCTACTGCCTGTCCAAAGCCGAATCCGAACAGGCCGCGCGCCGCTACCAGGAGCAGGGCGCGCCCGTGGTGATCGTCTACCCGGGGGGAGTGATCGGGCCCGACGACCCTTACCTGGGGGACAGCAACCGGACCATCGCCGAGTTCGCCAAAAGCGGCCTCACCATGCACGGCGGCAGCCTGCTGGTCGATGTCAGGGATGTGGCGGCGGTGCACGCCGCGGTCATGGAGCCCGGCCGGGGCCCCCGCCGCTACATGATCACCGGGCACTTCATCGCCTTGCCGGACCTCATCGCGACGCTGCAGCAGATCACCGGCCGCCGCGGCCGGATCGTGGCCACGCCCGCTGGCATGGCCCTGGCCATCAGCCGCGTGGCCGACCTGATGCAGCGCGTGATCCCTGGCCGGCTCCCCTTCAGCCACGAGGGCGTGTGGATCTCCGCGCTAGAACCGCACTGCGACGACTCCAGGACCGTGAGCGAACTGGGCATCACCCCACGCGACCTGCGGGTGACCCTCCAGGACACGGTGCAGTGGCTGGTGGATCAGGGTCACCTGCCAGCGGTTGTGGCCTAGTCCGCGCCCACCGCGGCCGCGAATGTAGCGAACTCCGCCAGTGCCCGGTCGGTCTCTGGCAGGAAATCGAACAGGATGAAGGAATGCACGCTGTCGGCGGCCGGGCTGAACGTGACCGGGACGCCGGCGCGGCGGGCCCGGTCGGCCAGCCGCTGCGCGCTAGCGAACAGCGCCTCTGGCTCGGCCGCCTGGATGAGCAGCGGCGGCAGCCCGGACAGGTCCGCCCGCAGCGGTGACACCAGGGCCTGGCCAGGGTCGGTGTCGTGGATGTAGCAGGCGGCACGCTGTATCAGCGCGATGCGGTTGAACCACGGATCGGCGTCGGCGGCGGGACTTATCTGCTCCGCCGAGAGCGCCAGGTCGCAGAAGGGCGAGACGACATGGATCCCCGCGGGCATCCGGCTGGCGCGCCCCGGTCCGTCCGCGTCGCGCAGCGCGAGGGCGAGGCTCAGGGCAAGGCCGCCGCCCGCGCATTCGCCGCTGACGATGATCGGGGCCCGCGGGTACTGGCGGGCCAGCCAGCGGTAGGCAGCCAGGACGTCGTGCAGCGCCGCCGGGAACGGATGCTCCGGTGCGAGCCGGTAGTCGGGGATAAGCGACCAGCCGTCGGCCACCTCCGCCAGCCGTCCGGCGAGCGGCGCCGAGAGCTCAGCCGAGCCCATCACGTAGCCGCCGCCGTGCAGGTGCAGGACCACCGGCGCGCTGTCCCGCGACGGTCGCCGGACCTGCAGGGCCGGCGTTCCGTCGCAGCTGACCGCCGTGGCGGTCGCGCTCCCGTCAGCTCGGTGCAGCGTGCCACGCACGAACTCGGCGTAGCCCTGGCGCTCGCCGAGCCAGCCCGCCGCCCGGTGCTCGCCCGTCAGCGCCGCGCGCCACAGGTCGAAAGCCCGCCGCGACTCTGGTCGGCGCATCGGGTTGCCCGGAACGACGAGGTTGCGCTCGAACTCCGCGGGGGAGCTTAGCGCGGCGGCGACCGGGTCGTGCGCGAGCAGCCATTCCTGCATGGGCGGGCCGATGGGGCTGAGCCGCCGTAGGCCGCGGACGTAGCCGTTGCGGGCCCGCACCTGGACTGGATCGCTGGTCTGGCTGTTGCGCAGGTTAACCCGAGAGGACTCGAGCATCCGTGTCGTGCGCGCTTGGCGCCGGACGGTGTATTCCGCCAGGGCTGCCCGCTCGTTCCCTGTCCCGGCCCGCTGCAGGCAGGCCGCGAGCATGACGGCGTCTTCCAGCGCCATGCCTGCGCCTTGCCCCGCGCTGGGCGGCGCGGGGTGCGCGGCGTCGCCCAGCAGGACGACGCGCGCTGACCCCCAGGTCTCGAGCGGGTCGCGGAAGTAGATCCCGGTGATCAGCGCCTCGTCCATCAGGGCGAGGAGTTCGTGCATCGCCGGGCAGGCGTCCGCGAGCGAAGCGTGCAGGTCGGCCAGGTCGCCGGAGGCGGTCCAGGACTCGCGGTGCACTTCGGTGGCAGGCACGAACGCGCTCAGGCTGTATACGCTGTCCGGGTGCCTGTCGTGCCGCAGCGGGTACAGCAGGACATGGCGGTGCGGCCCGTACCAGGACATGATCTTCCCGTCGTACCGCTGGGGCACCTTGTCTCTGGCGATCAGCCCGCGCCAGACAACCACGCCGGTGAACCGGGCCTCCCGCTCGCCCATGAGCAGCGTGCGGGTCGCCGAGCGCAGGCCATCCGCGCCGACGAGCAGGTCACCGCGTATTTCCCCGCCGTTCTCCAGCTGGACGCGCACGTCGCGCCCGGTCTCCTCGAAGGCCACGACACGGCTGCCGGTGCGCACGCACTCAGGCGGCAGCGCCTGCAGCAGGCTGGTCAGCAGATCGGCGCGGTGCCCGCAGTAGTAGTGCTCGCCGTATTTCGCTGCCTGCGGTTCAAGCGACGACGAGGTGATGAGCTGGTCGTCGCTGAGCCCGCGCTGCTCGGAAACGTCGATGCGCGCGACGTTCTGCCGCCAGTAGGCGTCGGCTCCGAGGTAACTGAGCGCCTTCATGGCGTTCGCGTAGAGCCCGAGACCCGCTCCGATGGCGATGAACGCGGGCGCCTGCTCCAGCACCAGCGGCTCGATGCCTGCCTTCCGGAGGGCGACTGCCGTCGCGAGCCCTCCGGTGCCGCCGCCGGCGATGATCACGCGCACTGCGAGCCGGCCGGGGTCAGTGGCGCCAGAGGCGCTTCGACGCGATCCGGGCGCCCTCGGTCAGTGCCGAGAACTTCGCCCAGCCCACTTTCGGGTCGATCTCCCTGGTGGCGGCCTGCGAGGCGAAGCCGCAGTCGTTGCCGATCAGCACGTTCTCCCGGCCGACAAGATCCGCGTACCGCACGGTGAGCTCGGCGATCAGTTCGGGATGCTCGACCCAGTTCGCCCCGTTGCTCAGCATGCCTGGGATGATCACCTTGCCCTCCGGCAGCCTGACGTCCTCGAAGGCGTGATAGTCGTGCATGTGCCGGGGGTTCATGACCTCGAACGAGAACGCCTGGGCGTTTATCTGGAGCATCGGCTCGATGAAATCCCGCAGGTGCAGGTCGTAGATGTGCGGCCCCTGGTTGATGCCGTAGCAGGTGTGGTAGCGGATCTTCTCCGGCGGGATGTCCCTGAGCGTGTAGTTGATCAGCTCGACGGTCTGCGCGACGCGCCGGTCCCGCTCCGCTGTCTCGGCATTCGCGTAACCCCACAAGCCCGCCGCGGCCGGGTCGTCGAGCTGGATCAGGAAGCCGGCGTCGATGATGCCCTGGTACTCCTCGCGGGTCGCGTCGGCGAGCGCGGCGATGAACTCCTCGCGCGAGGAGTAGTACTCGTTGCCGTGCTGGGCGAGCGCGGTCGGCAGCGCCGCGGACATGAAAGCCTCGGTGTAGTCGTTCCCGGCCAGCGCCGCCCGAAGGTTGGCGATGTCGATGCCCAGTGCCTCCTGGCCGACGTACTTGACCGGCGCCCGGCATACCAGCCGGGTGGGCGGGCTCAGCATGGCCCCGTACATCGCGGTCTTGAAGTAGCGCTCGTAGTACTCCGGGAACTCGTCCACCTCCCGCCAGTGTCCAAGCGGTTCACCGGGCGCGTACGGTACGGCGTCGAATCCGGCGAGCCGCTCGGTCAGGTATGTGGTGAACCCGCTCTTACGCTGCTCGCCGTCATTGATCACATCGAGGCCGGCCTCGACCTGGCGGCGGACGCAGTCCGCGACGGCCGCCGTCGCGCGGGCCTCGAACGCCTCCCGGTCGTAGCGGCGGCCATTCTCCCGGGCGCGCATCAGCTCGATCAGGTCATCCGGCCTGGCGATACTTCCCGTGTGCGTGGTCAGGATCCGGTCCGTGCTCGTCTGCACCAGCGAGTCCCTTCGTAGCGGATAGGATTTTATAATATAAAATGGTGGGTTAAGGGCAAGACCTATTACGCTGCGTGCCCGAGCGTTGGGAGAGCCGTATGACGTATGGCGATCGAACCCGTGGCGAGACGACCAAGGCCGACGGCGCTTACCTTGAGATGCGGAATCAGATTCTGCGCGGCGTGCTGGAGCCGGGCAGCCGGGTCGATTACGTACAGCTCTCGGCATCCCTGGGCGTCTCCATCACCCCGCTGCGCGAGGCTCTCCGCCGCCTTGAGGCAGATCATCTGGTCATCCGCAACGCTCACCGGGACGTGGTGGTCGCGCCGCTGAGCCGCGAGGAAGCGTCCGAACTGGTCGCGGTCCGGCAGGAGCTCGACCTGCTCGCCGCGCGACTCGCGGCCGCGCAGATGACCCAGGACGAACTTGCCGCGGCGCGAAAGCTGGTCGCGAGCCAGGATGAGGAGGAAGCACTCCGCTACCTGCGCGAGGCAGGGATTCCCGTGGCGGTAGGCGGCATGCTAAGCGTCAGCCGGGCATTTCACCGCATGGTCTACTGCGGATCGCACAATCAGGTCCTGATCCAGTACAGGGATGCCATATCGACCAGGACAGAGCGGTACGTCATCATGGCACGCCAGATCAGTACCGTCCCGCCCGAGGCCTATCGGCTGATGCACGAGAAGCTGCTGGCAGCACTGGAGGCCCGCGACGCGGCGGCCGCCACGGACATAATGCGAGCCCACTACCGGGAACTGGACCTCAACTTCGCGGACGTGATCTTCGGCCAGTCCACACAGCGGCCCTGACTTCCCGGCGGCGTTACCCGGCCGGGTAGAGATTCGGCGCGTTCTGCGCCGATAATCGCGATGTACCGGCTTATTGCGCGCTTGAGAAACGTCCCAACGCGAGCCGAAGGGAAAGCAGCATGACGACGCAGCCGCACGTGAGTCCCGCCACCGCCACGCCCGCCGCGCGCCCGCTGACCGGCGAGGAGTACATCGAGAGCCTGCGCGACGGCCGGGAGGTGTTCATCTACGGGGACAAGGTCCCCGATGTGACGACCCACCCGGCGTTCCGGAATTCGGTACGGATGACCGCGCGGCTGTACGACTCGCTGCACGACCCCGCCAGGCGGGACGTGGTCACCGCGCCCACCGACACAGGCAACGGCGGCTTCACCCACCCGTTCTTCCGCACCCCGCGCAGCACGGCCGATCTGTACAAGGACCGTGACGCGATCGCCGAATGGGCGCGGATGACCTACGGCTGGATGGGCCGGAGCCCCGACTATAAGGCCGCGTTCCTCGGCACGCTCGGCGCGAACTCCGACTTCTACGCGCCATTCGCCGCCAACGCGCGCCGCTGGTACACCGAATCGCAGGAGAAGGTCCTGTACTGGAACCACGCGATCATCAACCCGCCGGTCGACCGGGACAGGCCGCCGGATGAGGTCCGCGACGTGTTCATGCACGTCGAGGAGGAGCGTGACGACGGGCTGATCGTCTCCGGTGCCAAGGTAGTCGCGACCGGTTCGGCCATCACGCACTACAACTTCATCGCCCACTACGGCCTGCCGATCAAGAAGCGGGAGTTCGCGCTGGTCTGCACGGTGCCGATGGGCGTGCCGGGCATGAAGCTCATCTGCCGCCAGTCGTACGCCGCCAGCGCGACCACCCCGTTCGACTACCCGCTGTCCTCGCGCTTTGACGAGAACGACACGATCTTCATCCTGGACAAGGTGAAGATCCCCTGGGAGAACGTGTTCATCTTCGGCGACCCGGAGAAGGCGAGCACCTTCTTCCCTGGCTCGGGCTTCCTGCACCGCTTCACCTTCCACGGAGTGACAAGGCTGGCGGTCAAGCTCGACTTCATCGCCGGGCTGCTGCTGATGGGCGTGGCGGCAACCGGCGTCAAGGACTTCCGCGGCATCCAGGCGCGGGCCGGCGAGGTGATCGGCTGGCGCAACTTGTTCTGGGCGCTGTCCGACGCGATGGCGGCACGCCCCGACGAGTGGATCGACGGCGCCGTGCTGCCGCACCTCGACTACGGCCTGGCCTACCGCTGGTTCATGACCGTCGGCTACCCGCGGGTGCGCGAGATCATCATGCAGGACCTCGGCTCCGCGCTGATCTACCTTCCTTCGCATGCGGACGACTTCAAGTCCCCGGAAATCCGGCCCTATCTCGACCAGTACGTGCGCGGCTCGGGCGGCCTGGACGCCGTGCAGCGGGTCAAGCTGATGAAGCTCATCTGGGACTCCATCGGCACGGAGTTCGGCGGCCGGCACGAACTGTACGAGCGCAACTACTCGGGCAACCACGAGAACATCAGGGCGGAACTCCTGCTCTCCGCGCAGCAGTCCGGCCTGACTGACGCCATGACCGGGTTCGCCGAGCAGTGCATGGCCGAATACGACCTGGACGGCTGGACCGCCCCCGACCTCATCAACCCTGGCTGATAACCGCCGACGGCCGGCCGGGCGGTGGCCCGGCTTCGATCCGTTCGTGCTGCCCTCATCGCGCGAGCCAGCGCGGCACGCGGCAGCTCGCTGGCTGGCGCACCCACTCCCGGGATGCCCGCTGGCGCGCGACCTCTGCGCGTTCGCGCTTCCCGAAATTTGATCTGTTGTAGAACTATCTACCCGTCTATGATGAAAACAATTAAAGTTCTGCAGCAGAAGATACGTTGGTTTACGGCAAGTCTCTGTTGGGTGCTAGTTTCCCCGTTATTTACCTGGACGTCCTCGACCAAGGCGCCGGTCACGCCATGGGAAGACCCGGTGATGCGGCAGTTAGCACAGAGACGGCAGAGGTAGCAAAGGGAGCATCCCGCGGTGGCAACGAGACTATCTGCACCTCATCAATCTGCCAGGAGACTGGGGCGCCTGACCCTGCCTGCCCTCGCCGCCGTGGCCGCGATCGCTCTCGCGGCCTGCGGCACTTCCTCATCCTCGTCGCTTGCGACGCTGGCCGCGGGGTGGACACCCCCGAGCGCCCCCGTGTCGTCGCCGGTTTCGCTGTCGGAGACCGGCAGCACGCTCCTTTACCCCTTGTTCAAGCTCTGGGTGTCGGACTACAAGACCGAGCACCCGCAGCTCACGATCAGCACAGCGGGCACCGGCTCGGGCGCGGGCATTTCGTCCGCGGCCGGCGGCACGGCGGACATCGGAGCGTCCGACGCCTATCTGACGCCGACCGACGTGAGCAAGTACCCCTTGCTGCTGAACATCCCGCTGGCGATCTCGGCGCAGATGGTCACCTACAACCTGCCGGGCTTCCTGGGCACCGTGAAGCTGGACGGCAACGTCCTCGCGCAGATGTACGAGGGCAAGATCACCTGGTGGAACGACCCCGCGATCGCGGCGCTCAATCCTGGCGTGTCGCTGCCCCGCACGAAGGTCGTCCCGCTGGTCCGCTCGGACAGCTCCGGTGACACGTTCCTGTTCACGTCCTACCTATCCCATCAGGACCCGGCCTGGGCAAGCTCCCTCGGCTACAACACGACGATGGCCTGGCCGGCGGTCGCGGATGAGCTCGCGTTCAA
>JASHXJ010000086.1 GCA_030043595.1 Trebonia sp. | reverse complement strand
CCGCCGCTTGACCGCGCCGAGCTGCGCGCCGCCATGAAGGAGGTGGCGCAGGCCCGCGCGCCGCTGTCCGTCCACGCCGAGGACCCCGGTGAGGTGGGGGTTCCCGCCGGACCCGGCTATGACGCATTCGTCGCATCCCGGCCGACAGTAGCCGAACGGCGCGCGATCGAGACTGTGGTTTCCGCCGCCGCGGCGACAGGGGCGCGGGCGCATATCGCGCCCCTGGCCGCCGGCGACTGCGCCGCCCTGATCGGCGCGGCGAAGGCGGCCGGGATCCTGCTGTCCGCCGAGACCTGCCCGCACTACCTGTTCTTCGCCGCCGAGGAGGTGCCCGCCGGCGCCACCGAGTTCAAGTGCTGCCCGCCGGTGCGGTACGCGGCCAACAGGGAGGCGCTGTGGCGCGCGCTGGGGGCGGGGGTCATCGACTGCGTGGTGTCGGGCCACTCGCCGGGCCCGCCCGCGCTGAAGGACCTGCCGGTCGGGGACTTCAGGACCGCGCGGGGCGGCATCTCGTCGCTGCAGATCGGGCTGCCCGCGGTGTGGACGGTGGCACGGCGGCGCGGGCACTCGCTGGCGGACGTGGCGCGGTGGATGTGCGCGTTCCCCGCCTCGCTGGCAGGGCTGCCGTCCAAGGGGCGGATCGCCGTCGGGTGCGACGCGGACCTGGTGGCGTTCGATCCCTCCGCCGTGTTCACGGTCCGGGGCGCGGAACTGGCGCACCGGCATCCGGTGACGCCGTATGAGGGGCGGACGCTGACCGGGCGGGTGGCTCAGGTCTGGCTGGGCGGCGTGCCGGTCTCTGCCGACGGGCCGCCGCGCGGCCGTTTGCTGCGGCGCGGGGGCGGGGAGTTTGGCTAGGCGGCCACTGGGACGGCGAGCCCTGAAGGAGTGCGACTGATGCGCGCGCGACTACCCGATGAATCGGGTTACGTAGTCAACTCGGGCGTGCGGATTCACTACGAGGTGCACGGCACCGGTGAGCCGACCATCATGCTGCTGCCCACGTGGGCCATCCTGGACTCCCGGCACTGGAAGATGCAGGTGCCGTTCCTCGCCCGGAACTACCGGGTGATCACCTTCGACCCGCGCGGCAACGGCCTGTCCGACCGGCCCAGGGACCCGGCGGCCTACGGCGATGCCGTCCTCGCGACCGACATCCGGGCCGTACTGGACGCGACCGGCACCGAGCGAGCGATGCTCGGGGCCTTCTGCACCGGCTTTCACTGGGCGCTGCTGTTCGCGGCGGCGCACCCGCAGCGAGTGACGGGGATCGTGGCCATCGGGCCGTCGCTGCCGATCCCCCCGGCCAACCCCTGGGACCAGGACGCGCGCTCCTTCGACGACGTGCTCGACGCCACGGACGGATGGGCGAAGGAGAACCGGCACTACTGGCGGCGGGACTGGCGGGGATACGTCGAGTTCTTCATGTCCCAGATCACGACTGAGCCGCACTCCACCAAGGCCTACGACGATCTCGTCGAGTGGGGCATGCAAACCGATGCCGAGACCATGCTCTGCGATGCCGATGCCGCGGCGATCGCTGACGAGGAGGAGGCGGTCCGGCTCTGCCATTCGCTGGCCTGCCCGGTGCTCGTGATCGCCGGTGACCAGGACAAGATCGTCCCGCCGCAGCGGGCACGGCGGATCGCCGAACTGACCGGCGCTGAGCTGCTCGTGGTCGAAGGTGGCGGGCACGCGCCGCATGTCCGGTACCCGGTCGCGGTGAACCACGCGATCCGGGACTTCACGGACCGGCTGGTATCCCGGCCGCGGAAGCAGGCCGCCTGGCAAGCCACGCACGGCCGGCCTCGCCGGGCGCTGTGGACCTGCTCGCCGATCGGCCTGGGCCACGTGCAACGGGATCTGGCCATCGCCCGTGCCCTCCGGCACCAGGTGCCGGACCTGGAGATCCACTGGTGGGCGCAGCCGCCGGTGACCGAGGTGCTCGCCGATGCGGGCGAGATCATCCACCCGGCAAGCGCCGCGCTGGTGTCTGAGTTGGCGCACTGGGAGTCGGAATCCGCGGATCACGACCTGCCCGCGTTCTACGCCTTCCGCCGGATGGACGAGATCTTCTGCGCAAACTACCTGCTGTTCGACGACGTCGTCAGGGATAGCCGCTACGACCTGTGGGTCGGCGACGAGAGCTGGGAAATCGACTACTTCCTGCACGAGAATCCCGAGCGGAAGATCGCGCCGTACGTATTCATGACCGACGTGACCGGCTTCCTGCCCACCGACCCCGGTGACGCGCGGGAAGCCGAACTGTGCGCGGACTACAACGCCGACTCCATCGAGAAGCGCGAGCGTTTCCCGCGGCTGCGCGACCTGTCCATGTTCATCGGTTCCTTCGAAGAGCTCCCCGATTGCCCGTTCGGGCCTGGCCTGCCCGGGATACGGTCATGGTCGCGGCGGTGGTTCTCCGCCGTCCCGTACGTGCTCCCGTTCAGTCCCGATGCCTACCGCGACCGCGCGGGCCTGCGCCGACGGCTCGGCTATCCGGAAGACCAGCCGCTGCTCGTCGCCGCGGTTGGCGGCACCGCCGTCGGCGTCAGCCTGCTGGAACTAACCTGCGACGCGTTCGCCCGGCTGCGCAAGCAGGTGCCGGACGCGCGGATGCTCCTGGTCACCGGCCCGCGCATCGACCCGCGGCTGCTGCCGGACATTGAGGGCATGGACAAACGCGGGTATGTCCCCGACCTCTTCGAGCATCTGGCGTGCGCCGACGCCGCCGTCGTGCAGGGCGGCCTGTCCACCACGATGGAGCTGGTCGCCACCGGACGCCCGTTCATCTACTTCCCGCTGCACCGCCACTGGGAACAGCAGCACTTTGTCACCCACCGGCTCAGTCATTACCGAGCCGGGTTGCGGATGGACTACGCGACGACCACAGCCGACGACCTGGCCGGCGCCATCCGGACCGCCCTGGCGGGCAACGGCGCCGGGCCTGGCTACCGGAAGGTCCCGCGTGGCGGCGCGGACCGCGCCGCCACGCGCATCGCCACGCTGCTGGGCGGCTAACGAGGGAGCGGGATATGGCGCAGCGCGTGGTGGTGGCGCCGGACAAGTTCAAGGGCAGCCTGTCCGCGGCAGAGGTCGCCGCGCGGGTCGCTGCCGGCCTGGCGCGCGGCGGGTTCGCCGGCGAGGCCGTCCGGCTGCCTGTCGCCGACGGGGGCGACGGGACGGTCGACGCCGCGGTCAGTGCGGGCTACCAGCGGGTCTCGATGCAGGTGCGCGGGCCCGTCGGGGAGCCGGTCATCGCTGGGTTCGGGCTGCTGGACGGGACCGCGGTCATCGAGGCGGCGCAGGCGTGCGGGCTGTCGCTGCTGCCAGCCGGCTCGCTGGCGCCGCTGACGGCATCCAGTTTCGGCGTCGGCGAGCTGATCCTGGCGGCCGTCCGCAGGGGGGCCACCAGGATCGTGCTCGGCCTCGGCGGGGTGGCCACCACGGACGGCGGAGCCGGGCTGGTGCGCGCGCTCAACGCGCGGCTCACCGACGACTCCGGACGGGAGCTCGCGCCGGGCGGGGCGGCGCTCATCCGTCTGGGCAAACTGGACCTGTCGCAGCTGTGCGACCTGTCCGGTGCCGAGTTCCTGGTGGCGAGCGACGTGGACAACCCGCTGCTCGGCCCGTGCGGCGCCGCCGCGGTGTACGCGCCGCAGAAGGGCGCGTCGGCCGGCGACGTGGCGCTTCTCGAGGCGGGGCTCGCGCGCTGGGCGGACGTGGCGGAGGGGGCATGCGGCCGGCTCGCGCGGGACGCCGCCGGCGCGGGTGCCGCG
>JASHXJ010000654.1 GCA_030043595.1 Trebonia sp. | reverse complement strand
TGATCCCCAGGTCAGGAATGGTGACGCTGACGGTCCGGTTACCGAAGTACTCCTCCCGCTCGGCAGGGCTAAGCTCGGCCAGCTTGCCCATCAGCTTCTGCAGTGCCTCCTGGCACTCCTGCGCCGAGTTCATATGCGCCTGCCTCCGTCGTCAACGGTACCGTTCAGGAGCGTACACGGAGGAAAATCAAAACATGGATACCGAACGGTCCCCGGAAACTGCCCCGGGCACGGGCGATCCCCGGGTGGACGAGGCCATCGAGCCGCTTGCCGCGCTTGCCGAGCTGCCGCTCGCGGAACACCCGCCGGTGCTTGAGGCGGTGCACGACCGGCTGCGGGAGATCCTCGGCGAGCTCGGCGAGCGGTGACCGTAAGGTTCAGGCTGGACGCCGAGCTCGTCCGGCGCGGGCTGGCCAGGTCGCGCGAGCAGGCGGCTGAGCTGATCGCGGCGGGCAAGGTCGCGGTCGCGGGGCAGACCGCGAGCAAGCCTGCCACCCAGGTCAGCAGGGACGCGGCCGTCACGGTGGCGGGCGACGCCGACGATCCTGTCTACGTCTCCCGCGGCGGGCGCAAGCTCGCCGGCGCGCTGGCGGCCTTCGGCGGCCTCGTCGTTGCCGGGCGGCGCTGCCTGGACGCGGGCGCGTCGACAGGAGGCTTCACCGACGTGCTGCTGCGCGCGGGCGCCGCGCACGTGGTGGCGGTTGACGTGGGGTACGGGCAGCTGGCCTGGAGCCTGCGCACCGACCCACGGGTGACCGTGCTCGACCGGGTGAACGTGCGCGCGCTCGAGCCGTCGCAGGTGGCACCGCCGCCGCAGGTCGTGGTCGCCGACCTGTCGTTCATCTCGCTGACCATAGTGCTGCCCGCGCTCGTCGCGTGCGCGGCGCCCGACGCCGACTTCGCGCTGATGGTCAAGCCGCAGTTCGAGGTCGGCAGGGGCCGGGTAGGGCCAGGCGGGGTGGTGCGCGACCCGGCCGGCCGGGCGGACGCGGTGCGGACGGTGTGCGACGCCGCGGCGGACCTCGGCCTCGGCGTCGCCGGCGTCACGGCGAGCCCGCTGCCCGGTCCGGCGGGGAACGTGGAGTACTTCGTGTGGCTGCGCAGGGACGCGCCCCCGCTCGATGCGGGCGACCTGCGGCGCGCGATCGAGACAGGGCCGGCACTCGATGGGTGAGACACAGCGGACGATGCTGGTGGTCGCGCACACCGGCAGGGAGAACGCGAGGCACAGCGCGCGGCTCGTCATCGCGCAGCTGGCCGCCGCCGGCGTGGCGGTGCGGGTCACCGAGGCCGAGGCGCCCGCCCTGGAGTGCGCCGGCGCGACCGTGCTGCCGGCCGGCCCGGGTGCCGCCGAGGGCGCGGAGCTGGTGATCGTGCTCGGCGGCGACGGCACGCTGCTGCGTGCCGCCGAGATCGCCCGGCCGGCACAGACCCCGCTGATCGGGGTGAACCTGGGGCATATCGGCTTCCTCGCCGAGGCCGAGCCTGACGGGCTCGCCGACACCGTGGACCGGCTGGTCGCTCGCGACTTCCGGATCGAGGAGCGGATGACGATCGACGTCGTCGCCCGCGACAACGGGACGGAGATCGGCAGCACGTGGGCGCTGAACGAGGCGACCGTGGAGAAGGCCGCCAGGGAGCGGATGGTCGAGCTGATCATCGAGGTGGACGGCCGCCCGCTGTCCCGCTGGGGGTGCGACGGCGTGGTGTGCGCGACGCCCACCGGGTCGACCGCCTACGCGTACTCGGCAGGCGGGCCGGTGGTGTGGCCAGAAGTGGAAGCGCTGCTGGTGGTGCCGATCAGCGCGCACGCGCTGTTCGCCCCGCCCATGGTGGTCTCGCCGCGGTCTGTTCTCGCTGTCGAGCTCGCAACCGAGACCGAGACATCCGGGGCTGTCATGTGGTGCGATGGGCGTCGTAGGTTTGACCTGCCGCCCGGTGCGCGAGTCGAAGCGCGCCGCGGTTCGCTGCCGGTGCTGCTGGCGAGCCTGCGCGGTCCGGGGCCGGGGACCGATGGCGGCGGGCCGTTCACCGACCGGCTGGTGGCCAAGTTCGGGCTGCCGGTCGCGGGCTGGCGCGGCAGCGCTGGGAAGGAGACCACGCACGGTCATGCTTGAGGAAGTGCGCATCACCGGGCTCGGAGTCATCGACGACGCGCTGCTTGAGCTCTCACCTGGTTTCACCGCGCTCACCGGCGAGACCGGCGCGGGCAAGACGATGGTGGTGACCGGGCTCGGCCTGCTGTTCGGCGGCCGCGCGGACCCTGCGCGGGTGCGGCCGGGCGCGCAGCGCGCCTCCGTGGACGGGCGGCTGCGCATCGACCCGGACAGCCCGGTCGCCCGGGAGGTAGCGGAGGCCGGCGGCGACCTGGACGAGGACGGGTCGCTGATGCTGACCCGCACCGTGTCCATCGAGGGACGCTCCCGCGCGTTCGCCGGCGGCCGTTCGGTCCCGGTGTCGCTGCTCACCTACCTCGCCGATGACCTCGTCGCCGTGCACGGCCAGTCCGACCAGCAGCAGCTGCTCAAGCCCGGCCGGCAGC
>JASHXJ010000653.1 GCA_030043595.1 Trebonia sp. | reverse complement strand
CGTTGTCGCCGCCCGGCTGCGCGATCCGGCGCGCACCCTGCTGCTCGGGGTGGTGGCCGGGCTCGGCTACGGCGTGCTCGGCATCGCGGCGCGGGTGCTCAACGGCTTCGAGCCGCTGACCCTCATCAGGGATCCCGCCGCCTACGCCGTCGTGGCGGCGGGCATCGTATCGTTCGTGTTCTACGCCACGGCGCTGGAGGGCGGCAGCGTCACGGTCGCGACGGCGGCGGTCGTGCTCGCCGAGACGCTCCCACCCGCGGTCATCGGCGTCATCTTCCTCGGCGACAAGACCAGGCCGGGCCTTCAGCCGGCCGCCATCGCCGGCTTCCTGCTCGCGGTGACCAGCGCGGTCATGCTCGCGAGATTCGGCGAGGCCGAGCACGCGGCACGCGGGGATACGGCGCAAGCCTCGGCCGGGGCGGCGGCGGGCGCGATGACCGGCCCGGCGGGTTAGCCGCAGGTGAAATAAAAGTTAAGAAGTGACTTACCGGCATGCTGCCAGGTCACCTACCTGCGGCGTGTTATCCTGGTGGCCCGTGGACGAGCGGCTCTCGCCGCTACCTCTCTGACCACGGGAGCCCCATCTTGGCCGCTTCAACGACTCAGTCCAAGCTAGCCACGTCCAAGCAGGCAGAAACCAAGCACCTCTTCGTCACCGGCGGCGTAGCCTCGAGCCTCGGCAAGGGCCTGACGGCGTCCAGCCTCGGCAGGCTGCTGAAGATGCGCGGCCTGCGGGTCTCCATGCAGAAGCTGGATCCCTACCTGAACGTCGACCCGGGGACGATGAACCCGTTCCAGCACGGCGAGGTGTTCGTCACCGACGACGGCACGGAGACCGACCTGGACGTGGGTCACTACGAGCGGTTCCTTGACACCAGGCTCAGCGGCGAGGCGAACGTCACCACCGGCCAGGTGTACTCCACCGTGATCGCCGCAGAAAGGCGCGGCGACTACCTGGGCGACACCGTGCAGGTCATCCCGCACATCACCAACGAGATCAAGGCCCGGATCCTGCGGATGGGCGGCCCCGACGTGGACGTCGTCATCACCGAGGTCGGCGGCACGGTCGGCGACATCGAGAGCCTGCCCTTCCTTGAGGCGATCCGCCAGATCAGGCACGAGATCGGCCGGGACCGCTGCTTCTTCCTGCACGTCTCCCTGCTTCCCTACATCGGGCCGAGCGGCGAGCTGAAGACGAAGCCGACGCAGCACTCGGTGGCCGCGCTGCGGTCCATCGGCATCCAGCCGGACGCGATCGTGGCCAGGTCCGACCGCCCGATCAGCGACGGCCTCAAGCGGAAGATCAGCCTGATGTGCGACGTGGACGAGGAGGCCGTGGTCTCCACACCGGACGCGCCGTCCATCTACGACATCCCGAAAGTGCTGCACGCCGAGGGCCTGGACGCGTACGTGGTGCGCCGCCTGCGGCTGCCGTTCCACGACGTTGACTGGAGCGCGTGGGACGACCTGCTGCGGCGAGTGCACCGCCCGGCGCGGTCCATCACCATCGCCCTTGTCGGCAAGTACGTCGACCTGCCCGACGCGTACCTGTCCCCGGCAGAAGCCCTGCGGGCCGGCGGCTTCGGCAACGACGCGAAGGTGACGATCCGCTGGGTGCCAAGCGACGACTGCGAGAACCCCGACGACGCCGCGGGCCAGCTTGAGGGCGTGGACGGGGTGCTGATCCCCGGCGGCTTCGGTGTGCGCGGTATCGAGGGGAAGATCGGCGCCATCAGGTACGCCCGCGAGCACAAGATCCCGGTGCTTGGGCTCTGCCTCGGCCTGCAGTGCGCGGTGATCGAGGCCGCCAGGGACCTGGCGAACCTGCCGGAGGCGAACAGCGCCGAGTTCGACCCGGCGACCCCGGACCCGGTGATCGCGACAATGGCCGACCAGGAGGACGTGGTCGCGGGGGAGCGGGACATGGGCGGCACGATGCGCCTCGGCCTCTACCCGGCGAGCCTGAAACCCGGCACGCTCGTCAGCGATCTGTACGGCGCCGCCGCCATGGTCGAGGAGCGGCACCGGCACCGCTACGAGGTGAACAACGCCTACCGGGAAAAGCTCGAGAAAGCGGGGCTGGTGTTCTCCGGGCTCTCGCCGGACGGTCGGCTCGTCGAGTTCATCGAGCTGCCGCAGGACACCCACCCGTTCTTCGTGGCCACCCAGGCGCACCCTGAGTTCCTGTCCCGGCCGACCCGGCCGCACCCGCTGTTCTCCGGGCTGATCGCCGCCGCGCTGGCGCGGTCGCGTGCGGGCGAGGCGGGCGCCCGCGCGGCGGCGTCGGCGTGAGCGCCGCGTTCGAGGACGCGGCCGAGAGCTGGCCGGTGGTCTCCACTCACGACCAGCTCAGCGGCTGGTTGCTCACCGTACGGACCGATAAGGTCCGCATGCCTGACAATCACTATGCGGAACGATCCGTCGTTACTCACCCGGGCGCCGTCGCTGTGCTCGCGCTCGACGACGACCAGCGGGTGCTGATGATCAGGCAGTACCGCCACCCGGTGGGGCGCCTGCTGTGGGAGATACCGGCCGGGCTGCGGGACGCCGACGGGGAGTCGCCGCTGCAGACCGCGCAGCGGGAGCTGCTCGAGGAGACCGGGTACCGCGCCAGCGAATGGCACACTCTCGTCGACTACTTCACCTCCCCGGGGTTCACCACCGAGCGCCTGCGGATCTTCCTCGCCCGCGGCCTGGAACAGGCCGATGACCCTGGTCACGAGCGGGAGCACGAGGAGAAGTTCCTCGTCACCGGCTGGCTCGCGCTGACCGAGGCGGTGGGTCTCGTGCTGGCCGGCAAACTCCATAACGGGCCAGCTATTATCGGCATCCTCGCTGGGTACGCTGCCAGCTCAGATGGGTTTTCGGGACTTCGCCCGGCGACCGCGCAAGAGACTTAGGGGCCGCTGCGGCGCGTGCAGAATCGAGGGTCTCATGAAGGTCGGCGTGCCCCGCGAAGTCAAGAATCACGAGTACCGGGTGGCGATCACCCCGGCGGGCGTGCACGAGCTTGTGCGTGACGGCCACGAGGTGTTCATCGAGGCGGCCGCCGGGCAGGGGTCGCTGCTGCCCGACGAGGATTTCGCCGCCGCCGGGGCGAAGATCCTCAAGGCCGCCGACGACGTATGGGGGAACGCGGACCTGATCTTGAAGGTCAAGGAGCCGGTCGTCGAGGAGTACCACCGGATGCGCCCGGGTCAGGTGCTGTTCACGTACCTGCACCTGGCGGCTTCCAGGGAGTGCACAGACGCGCTGCTGTCCCGCGGGGTCACCGCGATCGCCTACGAGACCGTCCAGCTCCCGGACGGCTCGCTGCCGCTGCTCGCCCCGATGTCAGAGGTCGCCGGGCGGATGGCGCCGCAGGTCGGCGCGCACCATCTGCAGCGAGACGGGGGCGGCCGCGGCGTCCTGATGGGCGGCGTGTCCGGCGTGTACGCGGCGAAGGTCGTGGTGCTCGGGGCCGGGGTGTCCGGGATGAACGCGGCGGCGATCGCGCTCGGCATGCAGGCCGAAGTCCTGCTGCTTGACAAGAACGTCGCGCGGCTGCGCAGCGCGGACGCGATCTACCAGGGGCACTGCCAGACCGTGACGTCCAACGCCTACGAGATCGAGCGCGCGGTCATCGACGCCGACCTGGTGATCGGCGCGGTCCTCGTGCCGGGCGCGAAGGCGCCCATGCTGGTCAGCAACGAGCTGGTCGCCCGGATGAAGCCTGGCTCGGTGCTCGTCGACATCTCGATCGACCAGGGCGGCTGCTTCGAGGATTCCCACCCGACCACGCACGCCGAGCCCACGTACCGGGTATACGACTCGGTGTTCTACTGCGTGGCGAACATGCCGGGCGCGGTGCCGCACACCTCGACCTACGCGCTGACCAACGTGACGATCCCGTACGCGGTGGAGATCGCCAACCGCGGCTGGCGCGACGCGCTGCGCGCCGACCCGTCGCTGGCCCTCGGTCTCAATACCCACGAGGGCGCGGTCACCTGCGCCCCCGTCGCCGAGGCGCACAACCTCCCCTACACCCCCACCGCCGCGATCCTCGCCTAGCATCCCGCTGCTGGCCGCCACACGGGTCACTCCTGTCGTCTTTGTATGTGTTACGACCATTTTTACGGGCGATTTGTCCTGATATGGGGTGCGGGACACATACAAAGATGGCGATCGACCCGGTTCCGCGGCCCCAACCAAGGGACCAGACCCGCGAGATTCCAGTATCAGCTGCCCGCAGCGCACCACGGGCCACCCGGGCACCACGCGTCTGGTCCCGCGCGACCCGTGCGGTCCCGGCGTGTTGCCAGCCCCCCGGCCGGCCCGCGCAATACCATCAGGCGCGTGCAGCAGGGAGCGTGCGCTGCCTGCCGCGCGGCGCAGTCCGGGCCCGTGGCAGCCGACGGCGCGGCAGGCGAGTGCGCGGAGCGCCGCGCGGCGGAGTCCGGCCCGTGGTAGCCGCCGCC
>JASHXJ010000652.1 GCA_030043595.1 Trebonia sp. | reverse complement strand
CGCCTCCACGAACTCGCTGACATCGCCGACCCGGTCCTTGAGCAGGTATCCGACGCCGGCGGCGCCGCTGCCAGCTGCCGCGCCAAGAAGGTTAGCCGCGTGGCGGGTCTCAATGTACTGGGAGAAGACCAGCACGCCAGTGCCAGGATGGTCGCGGCGGATGGCGATCGCAGCACGGATGCCCTCGTCGGTGTAGCCGGGCGGCATCCGCACGTCCACGACGGCGGCGTCTGGGTGGTGTTCGTCTACGGCAGATCGCAGGTCCTCGGCGTTGCCCACGGCAGCTACCACCACGTGTCCCCGGTCGGCCAGGATCTCGGCGAGGCCCGCCCGGATTACTGCGGAGTCTTCCGCGATCACGATGCGCATGTCAGGCTCCGGTTCGGTCAGGCGTGGGAGGGCAACTCGATGGTGACGACCGTGGGCCCCCCGGCCGGGCTGGCGACGTGCAATCTGCCATCGACGGTCTTGACCCGGTCAGCGAGCCCGGCCAGGCCGCGGCCGGCCTCGATGCGGGCGCCGCCGGTGCCGTCGTCACTGACCCGCAGCCTTACCAGGCCCGGATGGTGCGTCGTCTCCAGCGTGACATGCCGGGCGCCGCTGTGCTTGGCCGCGTTGGTGAGCAACTCTGCCGCGCAGAAGTAGGCAATGACCTCGATCGCGGCAGATGGGCGCTCGGGCAGATCGAGGACCAGCTCGACCGGGAAGTCGCTGCGGGCGGCGAGGGCGGCGAGGGCGGCACCGAGGCCCTCGGCCAGGGCCGGCGGATGGATGCCATGGGCCAAGTCGCGGAGCTCCGTGATCGCCTCCATCGCCCCGCGGTGGGCAGCATCGACCAACTCGAGAACCCGCTCCAGGACCGGCTCCAGGTCGCCCTGCCCGCTCTCAGCGACCGCGCTTCCGAGATGGTCCCTGGCGAGCCCCAGCTTCATGACGACGGCGACCATCTGAGCCTGGGCCCCGTCGTGCAGATCCTGTTCGATACGGCGCAGCCGCGCAGCCGCGTCGTCGACGACCAGCGCCCGAGATCGTTCCAGCTCACGAACTCGCGGGCCGCTCTTCAAGTCATCGAGAGCCCGTTTCCAGCGTGGCATCGCGTAGGCGAACCAGAGGTTCAGTGCCGCCGGAACGAACAGGAGCGCTCCCCACCAGTGCCCGGAAACGCAGAAGATGGACCCCAGGGTCACCGCTGCGATGGCGACAAGCAGACGTGTGATCGCCACGCCCTTGACATGGCGCCGGCCAAACTCCGTGGAGATGCTGCGGACGATCCACGGAGCTGGCCTGGTCGGTGGTTGCATGGTCTCGTCGCCTTGCTGGCGCTCAGGCCGTCCGGTTAGCTTGCGCATCGGGATGCCTCCTGTGCTCGTCGGCGCCGGCTACTCCGGCCGCCTGCATCCCGATCCTGGCCCCCGGTGAGCGAGAATTCGACCGTGGCCGCACCCGGATCTGAGGTACGGCTAGCACGGTCCCTGGCGGGTGCCAGCACGCGGCCGAGCGCTTGACCAGGCAGGACGCCTTGGAGTGCCAGACGACCGGCGTGCTGGGAGGCGTTGCTGGTTTGTCCGGGCCGGATGGTTTATGGCTGCTTGCCGGCCAGGTTAAAGGGCAGGGTGACGGTGCTGAAACGGGCGTCAGATCTCTTAGCCAGGGTCACCAGGCCGCTTTCGTAGGCGTAGATCACGGCCTGGACCCGGTTCCGGAGCCCTAGGCGGGAGGAGCGGCGAACGCGTAAGGCCGGCTGTCAGCCAGCCGCCAGTCATCGCCGTCTTTCCGCAGGAGATTGACGACATGCAGGGCCATCAGGACATCTCCGTTTGCTGCGTAGATCGTCTGCTCGACGTCGGCGAGCGCGTGATCAGGCCCGACTGGCCGCGAATGGGTCAAGCTTATCGATGTCGTCGTCCCGTTCAGCATTCCGCCGAAGTACTCGCTGTACATGGACGTCAGAGCCGCCCGCCCGTCAGCTCGCTCACCGAACGGGTTGATGAGCGAACCGTCCTCCGTGAAAAAAGCAGCGAACGCGGTCCCGTCGTTGGCGCTCCATGCGGCGGCGATCTTCTCGTGGAAGGCAGCGACACTGTCCTCGGTTGAGCCCATATGAGCTCTCCTTTCTCAGGAAACCGGTCTGGCACGATTCGTCACCGGATTACCCAGCCGGTAGGACGCGATGGCCGCGGCTTGTCTACCGTCACCGGTGAGTGCAGTCGCCGGTGTTTACGTCACCGGTAACCGCCCGGGATCACCCATCAGGCAGCCCGGTTCAAGGCAAGCGCACGGCATCAGGCAAGAAGCCAGCCGCGAGTTGCCGACCGCTGCCGGATCCGGCGAAATATGCCATACCCGGGATCCCGCGTCGTCGCGCGAAGAGGTGCATCATGACCGGGACGGCAGCACGAACAGACTGCCGCGGCTTCTCGGCGGGGGCGGAGGGCCGCGGGACGGCGTCCCGCTTCACGGCTGTCGTTGAGGTTGTCACGCGGCACGCGTCGGCTCCGTGTCGTCGCTCTCCCATCGATCGCAGCCTGGTAGTTGACGCGACTCATCTTGGTGGTAACGCGGCACCAGAACTGCACATTCGATACGTCGGACTACAGCCCGTCGGCGCAACTGCTGCCAGGGACATAGTCGGCGGTCTAGCATCGGGCAGGACCTGGGTTGCCCAGACCGCGCGGAAGGAATTCATCATCCGGCCGGCCTGGAAGCGATCAGCCAGTACGAGGCTGAGCACGGCCCGTTCAGCACGGACGAGATCGCCGAGGCCGACGCATGGGCTGCCCGGGTCACCCAGCCGCCCGGCACCCGGCGGTCCGCGTGACAGGGGTCACCTGCGACTCCGGGCCCTGATCGCCGCCGACCGCGGTGAGCGGCCGATGTGGGCCCGGCATCGCGCCTGCTGCTGCGCCGCGTCGTGCCGACTGCCCCCCGCCTGCGTCGTTGCCCAGTGCTGGCGGGGCACGCCCCCCAGGAGCTGCTCGCCCGGCTGCTGGCCGGATGCGAAGTCGAAACCCTCGACGGCACCAGGGCCAGGGCGACCGGGACTCTCGCTGGACGGGCCAGTACCACCAATGTCGTCGACGCCAGCGTCGTCGGAGGGGCCCTCCGGCGCGGCGATCTCATCATCAGCCCCGATGAAGGTGACCTAGCCGCCGTCGCGGCGGCCGTCGGCCGCCACATTGACGTAGACCACCGTAACGCCTGACTCCTGGCGGACACACTCCGCACTACCGGGTACAGATCATGCCGGACGGATGCCCACCCGAGACGCGAGGGAACCGCCTTAGGTGTGGCTTGGGAATCTCGGCGTCCATCCGTTGAGCCGCGCAGACCGGGGCGGCTTTCCGCCCGTGGACCAGGTCAGGCCGTCAGCGCTCGGCTACAGGCCGGCCGTAGGTGACGGCCTGGCGGACCTCGCGGGGCAGCGACTGGGCGAGTTGCGCGTCGGGCTGGGCGCCGAGGGAGTCGTTGATCGTAGAGAATGCCAGGCGGAGGGCCACGAAGGCGGTGATGGCGAAGATCTGCCCGTCATCGAGCCCGGAATCGCGGAGCGCCTGGATGTCGGCTTGTGTCGTGGCGTTCGGGTCCCTGGCGACCTTCCGGGCCCATGCGGCCATGGCCTTCTCCTGATCGGTTAGCCCGGCGTCGCTGCCAGTGAGGACTCCCGCCGCGAGAGTAGCGTCCGACGCCTTGCCCAGCTTCCCGCCCCACGCCAGCGAGCAGTACGAGTCACCCAGGGCCGAGGCGGCGGCGGTAACCAGGATCCCGCGCTGGCGGAAGGTCAGACCGCTCGGCGTGAATGCCTCAGACATCAAGCCGAACAGCTGCCTGAGGGTGCCTGGCTGGTGCGCCCACAGCCGGGACACGTTCCACACGTAGCCGTCGTCTGCGAGGTCTTCGTCGTAGAGCGCCTGCACGTCGGGGGACGCCGGGGGTTCTTCGAGAAAGCTTGCGGTCATGCGTGCTGTGCTCCCTAGGGTTTCCGGGCCAGGTAGCCCACAACGTTGATTTCGGCCCGCAGCGGCAAGCCGTCGCGGAGCTGTCCCTGGGCCAGCTCGACGGCCGCGCGGTGGAATTCGGTCTCGCCGACGTGCTGGATGGCCTCATAGGCCGGGCCGGTAGAGGACAGCGCGCGCGCGTACACCTGCGGGTCGGCGAACTCCCAGGCGAACGG
>JASHXJ010000651.1 GCA_030043595.1 Trebonia sp. | reverse complement strand
GCTACACCTGGGCCCGGGCATCGCTGGATGACATCAGGACGGTCAAGCGAGAGCTTGGCGGGACCATGAACGATGTTGTCCTGGCCGCGATCAGCGGCGGCTTCCGCTCGCTCCTGCTCGCCAGGGGCGAACTGCCCGGATCGCACGAGGTGCCGTCGCTGGTTCCCGTCTCGGTGCGAGCGCCGGGCGACGAGGGCAGCTACGGCAACCGGGTGTCTGCGGTCGTCGCCGACCTCCCGGTCCATATCGCCGACCCGGTGGAACGCCTCACGGCTGTCCGCGTCGAGCTGCAGTCCCTGAAAGCGAGCAGGGAAGCGCTGGTCGGGGAGATGCTGGTCGACCTGGGTAACTACAGTCCGTACCTGCTCGCGTCCTGGTGGGTCAGGATGGCGCTCGCGGCACAGCGGGAGGTCGTCACGGTCACGACGAACGTGCCAGGTCCCCGCCAGACGCTGTACGGAATGGGCCGCCGCCTTGTGGAGATCATCCCGTACGTGCCCATCGCCACCACGGTGCGTACCGGCATTTCCATCTTCACGTACTGCGACAACGTCACGTTCGGCGTCACCGGCGACTTCGCCGCGAATCCAGACCTGGACGTGCTCGCCCAGGGCATCGAGAACGGGGTAGCCGAGCTGGTGACAGCGGCCAGGCGGCACTCCCGGGGGTCGTCCGGCGGGCGGCGTTCGCGCACGCACCCGTAACCGCGGCTCGGCATCAGCCGAACCGGTCGGTGATCGCCTGGGCGATGTCCTCCGGGGCGTCCTCCTGGATGTAATGCCTGGCGCGTGGCAGCGGTACGGTGACGTTGCTGGCGAAGGCGGCCTGCATCCGGGGCAGGAGGTGCCGGGCCCGGAACGCGGGGTCCTTCATTCCCCACAGCAGCAGCGCCGGCTTTGCGCCGAGCCTGGCTGGCACGTCACTGGCCAGGCGCTGCAGCAGCGGGCGCGCGGCGACGAGCTGCCTGGGCATCTCGGCTATGCCCCTGCGGGCGTCGGGTGACGGCTGCACCTTGCGGTAGTGGTCCATCTCCGCGGGCGTCAGATGATGGGCCATCCCCAGCGGCACGATCCGCTCGACGAAGAAATTCCTCTCCAGCGTCTGCCGCCGCATCCATGCCGTGGACATCACCCTGCTGAACACCGTCATCCGCAGGTCGGCGGGCCAGAACCAGGTATTGCCGAGGACGACGCCGCGGACGCGCTGCGGGCGCGCGGTCGCGACAGCCATGCTGACCGGGCCGCCCCAGTCGTGGCCCATCGCGATGAACCCGTCGAGCTGGAGACGATCGACCAGTTCGCCAACGCAGCGGGCATGCTCCTCGATCGTGTAGCCGTAGGCCACCGGACGCTCCGACAGCCCGAATCCCAGGTAGTCGACCGCGATGCAGCGGAAGCTTCCGCGCAGCCGGGTGATGACCTTCCGGTACAGGAAGCTCCAGGTCGGATTGCCGTGACAGAACAGGATCGGCGGCCCGGCGCCCTCGTCGACGTAGTGCAGCTGTCCGGCGTAGCTCTGGAACCAGTGCGCTGGGAACGGGTACAGCGACGGGTCGGGCGTGAAATCGATCCGCATCGTAAGAGCCCCGCCGCGCGAGGCTCCGTCACCGGCGGCCCGGGGCCGGCCCAGACCTGGTCGAGGAACTCGCCGATCTCGGCGGTCAGCCGGGCAGGCCGCACCCACAGCTCCGCGAAGGTGCGCGTCCGGATCAGCCTGCCGTCGGGAAGCTGCTGCGCGAGCCGTTCCGCGTCCTTGAACGAATGGATGAGGTCGATCCCATGACCAAGGACAAGCGCCGGCGCCGTGATGGCCTGGCGCTGCCCGATGGTGGGAGCGACGGGACCCAGCAGGATGCCGTGCAGGACAGCGGCGATTTCCTCCGGGTCAGACGAGGCAGCGTTCACGAACGAGTCAAGTGGGCCGAGCCCGGACCGGGGAAGGTGCGACGCGACCCGCGAGACCAGGCGCATGACCGGGCGGGCGTAGTACGTCTGCAGCAGCAGCGGCACGAACGTCAGCGCCGCCGCCGGGGCCGCCCGCTCGAGCACCGGCATCTCCAGGACCAGGCCGCGCACCCTCTCCGGCGCCTGCACCGCGGTGAGCAGGCTTACGTTGGTGCCAAGCGAGACCCCGCCCAGCACCACCTGACCGGCGCCGAGCTCGTCCAGCAGGCACAGCACCTGCTCCGCGTACAGGTCCATCCGGTGCGGGCCAGCGTGCCGGGGCTTGTCGCTGCGGCCGTGGCCCAGCAGGTCGAGCAGTACCACGCGGTTGCCGCGGGCAGCAAGCCTACGGGCCAGGCTCCGGCTGAGGTTGGCGTCGAACAGCAGGGCATGAAGCCACACAAGCACCCGCTCGCCCGAGCCGTAGACCTCATAGGACAGCCGGTACGGGCCGTAGGCCAGCGTGCGCTGCGTGCCTTCACTGTCCGGCTCCGGGCCTTTCGCCGTGACATGAGCCCAGCGCTGGCCCGGCCAGGTGAGGCTGATCACGGTCCCCCCATACCCGTGCCCGCCACGCGCACTCGGGACCTTCAGCCCTGTCCGCTGCCCTTGATCTCATCTATTGTCCTGAAGCGCGGGTGAGCAAGCTGGGGCCTTGTTCGTAGGGGGCCGCGATGCGGGAATTCGCCATGCCGGCGGCGTACGTGGTGCAGCCTGACGACAACATCACCGATGATGTCTTCAGGAACGCGGAGAACGCGCCTGACGGGGTGGGCCTGAAACGCCGGACGAACGGTGGCTGGGCCCCGGTGACCTGGCGCGCTTTCGCCGCGCAGGTGCGCGGCATCGCCGCCGGCCTCATCGCCGCCGGCGTCCAGCCGGGTGACCGGGTGGGGCTGATGTCGCGCACGCGGTTTGAGTGGACGCTCCTTGACTACGCGATCCTGACCGCCGGTGCCGTCATCGTGCCTGTCTACCCCACCTCTTCGGTTGAGCAGGTCGAGTGGATACTCGGCGACTCCGGCGCTGTCGCCGTCGTCGTCGAGACCGACGATCACGCCGGGATAATCGCCGCGGTGCGAGCCAGTCTCCCGGCACTCGCCCACGCGTGGCAGATCGAGGGCAGCCAGCTTGACGGGCTCCCTGACCTCGCGGCGGGCGGCGCCGGCGTCACGCTGGAGCAGGTCGAGAAACGGCGCAGGACCCGCGGGGCCGGCGACCTTGCCGAGATCGTCTACACCTCGGGCACGACCGGCCGCCCGAAGGGCTGCATGCTGAGCCACGGCAACATCGTCGCCAACACCCGCAACTGCATGCTGAACGACGGCTTTCCGCAGGTCTTCAACTCCCGCGCGTCGAGCCTGCTGTTCCTGCCGCTGGCGCACAGCTACGCCCAGCTCATCCAGTACGGCGCGATCTATTCGCGGACCGTCCTGGGCCTGGTCGACATGGCCGACGCGGTAGCGGAGCTGCCGGCCTACCGGCCCACCGCGGTCCTGTCGGTGCCGCGGGTCTGGGAGAAGGTCTACACCAGCGCCAAGCGGCAGGCCGCAGCCGGCGGGCACGGGAAGATCTTCGCGAGCGCGGAGGCCGCCGCCATCGCCTACAGCCGGGCGCTGGACGCCGGCGGTCCCGGCCCGGTGCTCCGCGTGCGGCACCTGCTCTTCGACCGGCTCGTCTACGGCAAGGTGCGCGCGGCGCTGGGCGGCCGGGTGCAGTACGCGTGGAGCGCTGCCGCCCCGCTCGGCACCCGCCTGGCGCACTTCTTCCGCGGCTGCGGCATCAACGTCCTTGAGGGCTACGGCCTGACCGAGACCAGCCCCGCGACCAACACGAACACGCCCGATGCCCAGAGGATCGGCACCGTGGGCCGCCCGGTCCCTGGCTGCACGATCCGGATCGCGGCCGATGGTGAGATCCTCGTCAAAGGCGACATGGTCTTCCAGGGCTACTGGAACAACGACGCCGCCACCAAGGCGATGATCGACCACGAGGGCTGGCTGCACACCGGTGACATCGGAGCCCTCGACGATGCCGGGTTCCTGGCGATCACCGGGCGCATGAAGGATCTCATCATCACGGCGGCCGGCAAGAACGTCGCGCCCGCCGTGCTCGAAGACCGGCTTCGCGCCCACTGGCTGATCAGCCAGTGCCTGGTCGTTGGCGACGCGAAGCCCTATATCGCAGCGCTCGTGACGGTTGACCCCGAGGCGCTCACCCAGTGGAAGGCAGCCAACGGCAGGCCGCAACCGGCGACCATTGCCGAACTTCGTGACGACCCGGCTCTGCGGGCGCAAATCCAGGCAGCCGTCGACGAGGCCAACAAGGCGGTGTCCCGGGCCGAGGCGATCAGGAAGTTCGTCATCCTCGACGACGACCTCACCGAGGCGGGAGGGCAGCTGACGCCGACGTTCAAGGTGCGCCGGGGCATCGTCATGGAGCAGTGCGCCGCCCAGATCGCATCCCTGTACGACGACGGTGGCTCGTAGCCTATGCCTGGGATCCGGCCCTTCGCCGAGCGGTGAACCGCTCGATCCCGCGGAACCCCTCCTGCATGACCTTCGAGTAGCCGCCGGGTACGTCCGCGAACCTGGCCGCTAGCCGCACCGCGCCCTGCGGATCAGTCCGCCAGCGCGTCGTGACCCGCGTGTGCCCGGCGTCGACCGGGTCCAGCGTCCACTCCTCGGTCCCCCGGAAGTCACCGCTGAAGTACTCAAGGACGAGCCGCCGGTCCGGGTCGAAAGCGGTCACCCGCCCGGAAAATCGTATGGTCCCCCATCGCTGGCCGAGCCGGCCCTCGCCGGTGACGGTGATGTCCACCGCTGCGCCGATCTCGGGAAGCGGCTTGTCCCCGCGCTGGCGCATCAGCAAGAAGGGCTGCCACCACTGGCTGCGGCCCGCGGCTTCCGCGAGGAAAGCGCTGACAATCTCCGCCGGCGTCGCCGCGATGGTTGCCTCGTTCAGGACGTCATACCTGGTCATGACTCCATCCCGCGGCACCGGGCCCTACTGGGACAAGTGCCGAACGTCCCCGCCCGCCATGCCGTACCGCACGACGTCGCACGTCAGGCCGCGACGCTGGCGCCGTCGATGATCGCGTTGATCGCGAAGGCGAACCGCCGGGTGTGGTCGCCTTCGGTGAGCGTGCCGGCCATGCCGGTGATGTTCGGGTAGCGGTCCGCGGGCAGCGCGGTGTAGATGTCGCGCACGGGGCCGGCGAAGCTCGCGGCCAGGGATTTGTGGTGCGGCCCGCTGGGCGTGCGCGAACCCGCGATGCCCTGCTCGACGGCATCCGCGACGGTCACCAGGTACAGCGCGTCGACGGCCCAGGCGGCGGCCTGGTCGGGGATCCCCCCGGCGCGCAGCAGCGCGAGGGCGGTCTCCGTGATGGCAAGCGCCGAGGGCCATACGGGGATCGAGCCGAGCGCGACCTGGGCGATCCCCGGGTAGCGGCACAGCGCGTCAAGGGTGGCCGTGAACAGGGCGGTGAGCTGCTCGTGCCAGCGCGCCGGGTCGACGACGACCGCGGGAACCTCAGAGAGCACCCGGTCGAGCATCCGCTCGAGCAGGTCGTCGCGGTTGGCGACGTAGACGTACAGCGAGGCGGGCCCGGTGTCGAGACGTTCGGCCACGTTCCGCAGCGTCACCGCGTCCAGCCGGTCCTGCTGCACGAGCTCCAGCGCCGCGTCGACGATGACGGCGCGGGACAGTGGCGGCTTCGCGGGCCGGTCGCGGCGGCTGCGCGGTTCGCCGAGCTCGGTCATGCCCGACAGCCTAGCACTTGACAGAACAAGATTCCTGACGAATGATGTTCGTTACGAACGGGGATCGATAGTGGTAGGGGGACCACCGTGACTTCTGTTTCGAGCGACTACATCGTCATCGGCGCCGGCTCGGCCGGCTGCGTCATCGCGTCACGGCTGAGCGAGGATCCGGACGTCACCGTGCTCCTGCTCGAGGCGGGCGGTGATGGCCTGCTGGATCTGGTCAGCGACCCGCCAGAGTGGCCGGCGCTGGCCGGGACGGAGCGGGACTGGGCGTACCGGACGACCATCCAGCGCGGCACGGGACACGCGCACGCGATAGCCCGAGGCAAGGGCGTGGGCGGCTCGCACAGCATCAACGCGATGGCGTTCATGCGCGGCCATCGCACGGACTTCGACTCCTGGGCTTACGCCGGGAACCCGGGCTGGTCCTATGAGCAGGTCCTGCCCTACTTCAAGCGGATGGAAGACGTGCCGCAGGGGGATCCGTGCTACCGCGGCAGGGGCGGCCCGCTGGCGGTCGGGCCCACGGCGCGGCCGCACCCGCTGACGCTCGCGTTCGTCGAGGCCAGCCAGCAGGCGGGCCATCCGCTCCGCGACGACTTCAACTGCCGTGAGCTCGACGGAACGGGCCTGCACGACATGACGATTACCGGTGGCCACCGTCAGACCACGGCCGACGCCTACCTGCGCCCGGTGCTGTCCCGTCCGAACCTGACCGTGCGGACCGGCGCCGTCGCGCACCGGCTGATCGTCGAGAACGGCCGCTGCACCGGGGTCGAGTACCAGCGCGACGGCAGGGCCGAACGAGCGCGCGCCGCCGCCGAGGTCGTGCTGTGCGCCGGGGCGATCGACTCACCGCGGCTGCTGCTGCTCTCCGGGATCGGCGACCCCGGTGACCTGTCGCGGCTCGGCATCGAGACCGTCGCCGAGGTGCCCGGTGTCGGCCGCAACCTGCACGACCACATTCTGCTGTGCGGGATCTGCGTCGACGCCGGGCGGCCAATTCCCCCTGGCACCGGCAACCTCGGCGAGGCCGTGCTGTACTGGCGCAGCGACGACGCCCTGCCCGGGCCGGACCTGCAGATCTGCCTGGTCTACGCGCCGTTCCTCAACCCGTGGCAGCAGGCAAGCGGTAACGCCTACACGTTCGCGGTCGGCCACATGCGGCCCGCGAGCCGGGGCAGGCTGTCGCTGGCCTCTAGCGACCCGCGGCAGCGGCCGCTCATCGACCCCGGTTACCTCGATGAGCGCCATGACCTCGACGTACTCGTCCAGGGAGTCCGGAAGGCGCTCGAGCTGCGCACGCAGCCTGCGTTCGCCGACTGGCGGGGACGCGACGACATGGCGGGGATCCAGAGCGCGGGGCGCCGGGCGCTGGCCGAGTTCGTCAGGCAGGCGGTGAGCACGTTCTGCCACGCCGTGGGAACCTGCCGGATGGGGGTGGACAACCACGCCGTCGTCGACCCGGAACTGCGGGTGCACGGCCTTGCCGGGTTGCGCGTCGCCGACGCGTCGATCATGCCCTCGATTACGTCAACGAATACGAACGCGGCAACGATCATGGTCGGCGAGAAAGCCGCGGATCTCATCGGCGGCCGCGCACCCGCGTTCCAGCCGGACGCGCTCGCATCCGTCGGGTGAAGGGACACATCACGATGTCCGGACCAACGCTCGGCGACTACGTCATCGGCGTGGAAGGCCTTGCGCTGCTGCGCCAGGCGCTGGCCGGCGACGCTGCTGGCCGCGCCGCCCGCGCGGGCGAGATCCGCGACCTCCTGCGCCAGCTCGACCATGGAACCCGCCTGTCCGCGCCCGTCGGCACGGAGTACGACCTGCGAAACGGGTACCAGGAGTGGTCGGCGACCTACGACCAGCCGCTGCGGCTGTTCCCCATCGAGGAACCGCCGATGCGGGCGCTTATCGACACCATCCCACCCGGCACGGCACTGGACGCCGGGTGCGGGACCGGCCGCTACAGCACGATCCTCGCCGAGCGGGGCCACGCCGTCATCGGCGTTGACCAGTCCGGCGCCATGCTGGACATAGCGCGCAGGAAACTGCCAGCCGCCGACTTCCGCGACGCAGACCTGACGGCGCTCCCGCTTCCCGCCGGTTCAGTGGACGCCGTCGTGTGCGCGCTGGCCCTCGTGCACCTTCCGGACGTTTCTCCCGCCATGCGGGAGTTCGCCCGCGTCCTGCGGCCCGGCGGCCGGCTCGTCATCAGCGACGTCCACCCGTTCCTGGTATCCCTCGGCTGGCAGGCCCAGTTCCCCGCCGCGGGCGAGCGCGGGTTCATCCGCCTGCACAGCCATCTGCCGTCCGCCTACATCAGCGCGGCGACCACCGCCCGACTGCGGCTGCGGAGCCTCGCGGAGCCGCCGCTCACCGCCGCGGCCGTGGTCACGCCCGCCGCGGACATAGTCCCGGCGGCCAACCGCGCCGCCTTCGTCGGCCTTCCCGCGGTCTCGATCTGGGACTTCGACCTCCCCGGCTGATTCGGGACTCCCGCAGGCCGGCCCGGCAGACCCGTGGGCCGGCTCGCGGAGTACGGTGGAGGTTATTACTGCAACGCGTGAGCAAGAATGCTCGCTCTGTGGCAGGTGGTCTAGATGCATCAGGTTAGATACAGGGCGCTCATCAGACTCGACCCCGTCCAGCCGAGCCCGGAGACCCGGAAGCCGTCGATCCCGCGGCATTACGTCAACCACACCCACGCCCTGATGGTCCGCGCGCACTGCCTGGCCAAGCCCAGCTATGAACGGTGCTTCCCCGCCGAGCTGAGCTGGGACGACGACCAGCCCCTGCACCCGGGCGACCGTGCCGAGGTGACGATCACGCTGATCGACGACGAGGCGGTCGCGTTCTTCCGCGCGGGGCAGCGCTTCAGCCTGTGGAACGGCGATGACATCGGGCACGGCACGATCTCCCGCCAGGTGCACACCGAATACGGCCCCTGCTGACGCACGCTCACCGCAGGTACGACGCCCCGTTCAGGTCCAGGACCGCCCCGCTCGCCCACTCGGCCTCCGCGGACGCCAGGTACACCACGGCGGCCGCTACCTCCTCGGCGGAGGCCACCCGGTTGAAGGGGCTCTGCGCCCTGATGAGCTCGCCCGCGCCGGTAGCCAGTTCCGCGGCCGTCATGTCCGTCGCCACGTAGCCGGGGGCGACCGACGCGACGGTGATACCGTGCGGCGCCAGCGCCACCGCCATCGACTGCCCGAACGCGTGCAGCCCCGCCTTGCTCGCCCCGTATGCCGGATGGGCGGGCTCGCCACGGAACGCGCCCCGCGACCCCACGTTCACGATCCGCCCGCCCCCGTGGCCGGCCATGTGCCGCACCGCGCACCAGGTGGCGTTCGCCGCGCCGACCAGGTTGACGCCGAGCGTCGCCTGCCAGGCCTGCTGCCACTGCGCGTACGAGCCGTCGAGCACGGAGTGCGCCAGGTACACGCCGGCGTTATTGACCAGCACGTCCAGCCCGCCGAGCGCTTCCGCCGCGCCGTCGACCATCAGCCGCACCGCCTCGGCGTCCGACATGTCCGCCCGCACCGCCACATGCCCGTCGCCCGGCAGGCTGTCCCGCAGCGCCGCGGCGGCGGCAGCGGTCTGTCGGTAGTGGATCGCCACCCTGTCCCCGCGCGCCGCGAAGGCCCGCACAACCGCCGCGCCGATGCCGCGGGACCCCCCCGTCACCAGTACTGCTCGACTCATCCCGAACGAACCGTGGCGACTCATCCGTCACACAGTGCCAGCAGCTTGGTGACCGTCGCCCAGTTCCGCGCTGTCCCGGTAATCCCCGCCTTCGGCGCGCTGACCGCCTTGAGCACCGTGTCCGCCAGGTCACTGCTGCCGAACCCGTCGGGCGTGTGCAGGTACAGCGTCCGCCCGGCGGCCCGCACCGAGTCACGTGCGCCCGTGGCGGCCGCCTGAGCGACGGCGGCGTCGAGCTTACCGAGCAGGTCAGGGCCGGGCGGCTCGCTGAGCAGCACGGCGTGCACCCGCTTGGGGTCAGGCTCCGCGTGAAACGGGTTGTCGTCGACGATCCGGCTCAGCTCGTCGCGCGTGACGACGACGACCGGCGCGCTGACTGCGAGCTCCGCGGCGATGGCCGCGGCCATGGCCGCCGCCATCGCCGCGGTGTCCTCGCCGGCCGAGGCGGTGAACAGCACGTTCCCGCTCTGGATATAAGTCGACACGTCCGTGTGCCCGAGTCCGGCAACGACGGTTCGCAGCTCCGCCATCACGACCCGCTTGTTGCCGCCGACGTTGATGCCCCGCAGCAGCGCGATGTGGGTAGCCATGCAGCCATTCTGCCGTGGCCCGCGCGCCCGCTCGCGCCGGCGCGCGGCGCCTCACGCGCTAACCGGCTCGAGCAGCTCGATCAGCGCCTGCTGGCCGAAATAGCGCGCCCAGCCGAGCGGCGACCCGTCGAAGCGCGCGTCGCGGATATCCGGATCGGCGCCGAGCCGCAGCAGCGTGCTGGCGAGCTCGACGTTCCCGTCCTCCGCGGCCTTGTGCAGCGCAGTCTGCCACGGCTGGTCGCTCGGCACGTCGGTCCGCCCCTTGGCGTTGACGTCGAAACCCAGCTCCACCAGGAGCTCGACCGCGGCCGGACGCCCGCAGGCCGCGGCCCAGACCACC
>JASHXJ010000650.1 GCA_030043595.1 Trebonia sp. | reverse complement strand
GCCGAGGACGTCCCAAACCGACAGCCGCACTGTGTGGTGCGCGTCGAGATATGCGAGCGCGCCGACAAGGGCCGCGCCGTCATGCTCGGTTCCATCGGCGTCAACGACGAGCCGTGGACCGAACTCTGCAGACAGCACGTGCCCGCGATTCGGCGCCGCCTCTGGGGGGAAGCGGTACAAGCACTCCTCCATGACGGCACGCTCGACTTTGTCCATGCGCTCGCTGTGGACGTAGCGTCGGGCAAAGTCACGAAGCGCGGGAACATCAGGCAGGATGACAGTGACAGGGCGTGCCGTCCCTGCGGCGACGGTGTCGACGAAGGCCTGGAGAGCCAGGTCACTGCGGTCAGGCCACGCCCAGATGCACACGGCCGGTGCGCATTCCACGGTGATGTAGGTGAAGCCGGCGCGGGCGCTGTAAACGTAATGCGCCGCCTCGCGCTGGTAAGACCACCCTGACTTCCCTACCACGCCGATGCGCCAGGCATCCTCGGCCACCTTCTTGGGCAGCGCGCCTACGAGAGCCTTGACCACGTCGCGGAAGGTACTGGTCACATAGGAGACCAGATGCCCATATGGGCGGGGATCCGCGCCGGCGCGAACCAGCGACGTCATGGTCGCCTGCCCGGTTTCCGTCGCGGCCTGCACCCATGCCCTACTGTCCACCATCGCGTTCACCCTCGCGACGCTCTCCGTGAAGTCGGCAGCGGTACCGCCGGAGGCTTCGCCGGTGACGCACTGGTGCTCACCTCGGAGGTCGACGTACTCCATCGGCCCGCCCACGAGGACGAAGCGGGCATTGCCGCGGGGAAGCGACGGGAGCGGCTCATAGAAGACAGACCGGGAGGTGATGGTGCGAACGTCGCGGGGCGGGATCGCCTGTGGCGATGAGCTGTTGTTCTCACCGTAAACGGCCATGGTGACGGCACGGGCCTCATCGAACCGGGCCGTCTGACCGTACACCTGAGAAAGCAGGGAGATGAGGAGGCCGGGCTCTGAAGGAGACGTCAGCTGCGTAAGCGCGGCCTCGGCAAGGGAGAGGTATCCCGTCCCAACGAGCGACTGGAGCTCCTCCGCGTAGGTCCACGGCTCGCGGGCAACGTCGATCCTGACCTCGGGCAACGGACCGGTCAATGACCTGTAGCGCGCCGGGTCCGTGCTCTTGAACTCCGCGTCGAGAAGTGGCGCAGAACACTCATGCGGAGGAAGCGGGATAGCGGGAGCAGCCGCGGCGTGGGCGACAGCGGCATCCACGGACCCGTAAAGCTCCTTGACGCGAGATACAGCAGGTTTCACCCGCAGCGCCTGCACGACCATAGCTCGCGCATCCTGGGAAAGCCCTTGAAGATCCACGCGGCCATACAGGTCCGTTGCCCTAGCCGGGCGCTGCAGGGCACGCGACAGCATCTGCAGAACTGCGGCGACGGCTTCGGGCGTCGAGGTGAGCGACCCGCCCGGATGCAGCGCCTGGCTCAGGCACGTGTCACACACGTCGATACGGTTCGCGCCGAGGCGCACAATATAGCGCCAGGGCAGGTGCGACTCGAGGAATTCGCGGGAACAGCACGAGCACACGACAAGCCGGGGCTGCCGAGGACGAATCCCTAGCTGTTTGGCCCGAGCGGCCATGAATACATCGAGGACGTTGTACCACGCAAATTCACGGCACAAAGGATCAACGTCGCGCCACGCGCGCAGAACGGTCTCGGGGACGACGCTCTGCAGTTCCGTATGGGCCTGGGGCCGCCATGCCCACTGGTACTCATCGACGAGGCGGCGGAGCATGTCATCGTACTCAGGTAGCCACCACACCAAGATCTGATCATTCTCGGCATACGAGACCGGCGGCCAGTCCCATCCTGGGACGACGCCGGAAGTGGCCTGCGAGGGGTCCATAGACCCGGGCTCCAGGGCTGCGGCTGCGGCGCGGAGACCGTCGAGTCCGCTCATCCCGGTATCCGTCCTCGGGTCGGCCATCGGCATCTCCTCAGTCGCCAGCACGAAGGTTCGAACTACTGCGACGGTACGCCTCCGCACCGCGCGCTGTCGGCACGCGCTTCGCGCCGCCTTTGCCAGTGCACAGGCCAGACACCAGGGCAGGCAACGCGAACTCAGTGCCGCCGTGCCCATCTCACCCTACTGCTGGTCTGCGACACGTGGGATGTCGTGTATAGGCTCGCGCGGGACGTAATGGGGTCGTATTGGCGCCGCAACTTCAGGTGCCGGATAGGGAACTGCGCACCACGGGGAAGCGGTTACCGATTTCCGGAGCCATCGTGTCCTCGATGATTTGGAGACTCATTCCGGACCTTCGTTGGGCTCGGGAGGTCCGGAATGCAAGTGACTAACCGAGTGACAACCACCTCAGATCTCGCCAGACTGAGCCGGACGCGCCCAGACATCAAAGCCACTCTGATCTGCGGTGATCAGACCCAGCGCGACGCCATCAGACGAAAGAAGCATGCACGGCATGCAGAAGGTTGACCCAGCTTCAATGTTCTGTTCTGGCTCCCGGGCGGGCGGTTACTGAACGTTAGAAAGCATTGAGGGCTGGGACGAGCGTAACGCCGAATAGGGAATCCTGTCGAACGGTAGGAAATTCGTGAGCTTCGGCGCGCAGAACGTGCGGTTAGGCGGGGCACGGCTCACAGCCGGTGGTGCACCCACACCCCCGGCTCGACGTAGACGGCGTAGTCGTGCTCAACGCTGCACTGGACTGGCACGAGTGCGCCGGGCACCGCCACCGGCCCCGACTCGTCGAACGGCAGGCCGGTCCAGGAACGCCACTCCTCGAGGGTGCCGGGGATGACCATCGCGCGCTTGCAGGTGCCGACGATCCGGCCGCCTGCCCGGACGTGAACGCGCAGCCATGAATCCTGGGGCAGGCCGTCCTCGCGGACCAGTGCCGCGTACTGATCGATGGGCATGTCCGGGACTAGGTGCTTGCGGTTGGGCCGCACCGGGGCGACCAGGTCCTTGAACCCGAGCCGTTTCACGTTGTCCCGCATAGCTGCCAGCATCTTCCCGGACAGGCCGGTGCCCTGCAGGTCCGTGGGAACGGTGATCTCCAGCGCCGAGACCAGGTTCGGCTTCCGTCCGATCTGGCGATCGCGCGCCGA
>JASHXJ010000649.1 GCA_030043595.1 Trebonia sp. | reverse complement strand
GGCGGCGGCGGCGGCCTTCGTCCATCTGCTCCTGCAGCTCGCGCACCGCCTGCCAGCCGCGGCCGATCGCCGCGGGCTCCCACGACCCGGCCGCCAGCAGGATGAGGGAGTCGAAGACCTCGGCATTGAGGCCGGCGGTATCCAGCAGCACGGCATGGCGCCGCTCGACGGCCTGCCTGAGCACGCCCAGATACGAGGGGTCGGCTCGGACCGCGTGCGCGGTGTGCGCGACGCCGAACGCCACATGCCGCGCCTCGTCGCGCAGCGCGAGCCTGGTCACGTCCGCGGTCACCGGGTCCGGGGCGTGCCGGTGCAGGAAGCGGAGCAGGTCGACGAACGTCCCCTCGCCGAGCACCGAGAGCAGGAACCCCGCCGTGGTGAAGTCCGGCTCGGTCAGCAGGGTCTGCAGGGACGCGCGCCCGCCCGCGCTGGAGGTGCCGAGCGGGCCGCCGGTCAGCGTGCCGCGCCGGCTGAACACCTCGACGTGCCGGGCCTCGTCGGCCGCCTGGCTGGCGAGCAGCTGCATCACCTCGCGGAAGTGCGGGTGGAGCTGGCTGAGCAGCCGTGCCGGGATGATGAGCGCGGCCTGCTCGTTCTCGACGAGGTAGGTCATGACCTGCACGACCGCACGCTCGATATCGGGCGGGACGTCGACCTGCGCCGTCCAGTCGACGGCGGTCGCCGGGTCCCACTGGCTGGCGGCCGCCGCGGCGTACAGCCTGGGGGCGATATCGGCCCAGACGTGCTCGCGTTCGGTCCACTCGGAGCCGATCGGCGGGCCGCCCGCCTCGATGAGGGCGCCGCGTGCCGCCAGGCCCCAGCGGGGATCGGCGCGGGACTCCGGCGGACCAGTCGCCGTGCCGGCCCGGCTGGCGCCGCGCCAGCGCTGTTCGTCCGCCGCGCCCTTGACGATCAGCCACTGGCTCGGGCCGTCGCGCTCGTGGTCGCTGTCGCTGACGACGCGATGGCCGTGCTGGCGGCACCAGGCCGCGAGATGGATGCCGAGGGCAGGCTGGCTGCCCGTGACCGTAAGCTCCTCGCCGGGCGCCAGTCCGGCTAGCGCGCGGGATAGAAGCAGGTGACCGCCCTGGTCGAGGCCTAGGGTGTCAAGGTCGGTAGTCGCCCGCACCGATCTCGCCCTTGGCGTCGTAGAAGCCTGACTCGTCGACGGCGCGCTCGAGCTGCGCGTAACCCGACAGCCGCGGTGGCCGCCACTCCTTGAGCCCTTCCAGGTCAAGGAGCGGGCGCAGCGCCGGGTCGGCGTAGTCCATGCCGAGCAGGAGCTCGGAGAACCTGCCGACATCGGATTCGGCGGCGCCCGGCCCGGCGGTCATCGTGCAGTGGTCGTACGGCGGGGTTTGCGCGAGAACGCGCACCGAGCCGGACGGCAGGATTCCCTCCCTGGCGAAAAGCAGCAGGTTGGAGTCGATCATGCAGGCGGCGTCCACAGGGTCGGAGTCGCCCGGGTGCGAGCCAACCAGCGCGCGGGCGGCGTCCCGTTCGCCGCCGATGTGGTCGCCATGCAGGCCGACGCCGATGTCGAAGCGCCGGACCCGGACGTCTGCGTCGGCCCCGCCGGCGCTGTCCGGACCACCCGGGTGCAGGCCCGCCGCGCGCAGCAGCGACAGCGGCAGCAGTGTCGCCTGCGGCGAGTCGACTGCGCCGGTTGCGACGACGCGGCCGCGCAGGTCAGCCAGTGACCGCGCGGGGGAGCCGGCGCGCACGACGATGGCCGAACGCAGGTCGCAGTCAGTGTCGCGCATCGTGACCGGTGTCAGCGTCACCCCCGCCGCCTCAGCGAGGCGGCGGGCGCGGACCCAGGCGAGCGGTGAGTTCCACGCCACGCCGATCCGGCCCGCGACCAGGTCCTCGACCTGTCGCTCGTAGTTCGAGTACAGGACGTAATCGAAATCGAGGCCCTGCTCGCGCAGCCATGCCCGGAAGCCGTCCCAGATCGTGACCACCTTCGGGTCATAGGCGACGGCGCCTAGCAGCAGGCCGTTCACGTGACGTCCCCCAGCAGCGGCAGGCCGCACAGCGCGCGGCCGATGAAGTCGTACAGGGCGTCCGTCGTCGGCGCCATCACCCGCGCCGCCCGCGAATCGCGGAACAGCCGCTCTACCGGCGACTCCTTGCGGAACGCCGCCCCGCCGCAGGCTCGCAGCGCGAGGTCGGCCGCGTCGGCGGCGGACTCGCCCGCCGCGGCCTTGACTTCGAGCACGAGGAGCATCGCGTCGTCGCGGCCGGCTTCGACCGCGTTGAGCGCCTCCCCGATCAGCCCCCAGGCCCGGTCGGCCTCGATGCGCAGCCGCGCCAGCTGGGCGCGCGGCTGTACCTGCTGCGCGAGTGACTGACCGAGGTGCTGCAGCTGGGTGCGCTGCAGGTGCACGGCCGTCTCCTCGGCGAGCCGCCGCATCAGGCCGGCGCTCATCGAGGCGCTGCAGATCAGGAAGACGGGCAGCACAGCGGCCAGCGCGAGGTCAAGGCCCGCGCCATCGTCGCCGATCATCGCGCTGCGCGGCACCCGCACCCCTGAGGCGGTCATCGGCGCCGACGCGTTACCGCGAAGGCCAAG
>JASHXJ010000648.1 GCA_030043595.1 Trebonia sp. | reverse complement strand
GGCTTCGGCATGACCGGGCAGAACATCTCGCCGCAGCTGTCCTGGTCCGGGTTCCCCGCGCAGACCAAGAGCTTCGCGGTGACCTGCTACGACCCGGACGCGCCAACCGGGTCCGGTTTCTGGCACTGGCTGGTGATCGACATCCCGGCGTCGGTCACGTCACTGAGAGCAGGCGCGGGCACTGGCCCGGCCGGGCTGCCGGCCGGGGCATTCCATGTGCGCAATGACTACGGGTCAAAGGAGTTCGGCGGTGCCGCGCCGCCCGAGGGCGACCCGCCGCACCGGTACGTGTTCGCCGTGCACGCGCTTGACGTGGACACACTCGGGATCGACTCGGAGGTGACGCCGGCCATCGCCGGGTTCAACCTGCGCTTCCACACGATCGCGCGCGGGGTGCTCGTCCCGGTTTACGGGCACTGACTGCCGGCGCTGACCCGGCCGGGCTGGCCGGGCGGCGCTGGCTCTCGTCCTTTAGTCCGCTGTTAGTCCTCGGTCTCGGAAACCGCGCCGAGCGCCTCGGGGTGCATGCGTCGATAGTGCTCGGTGAGGACAGTACTGGCCTCGCCGGGCCGGTAGGCGAGGGTGCGCTGGCAGATCTGGCAGCGTGTTACGGGCAGGCGCGTGACCGTCACCGGAAAGCGCCTCGTGGCTGAGCTAGTCATTTGCTTTCATAATGCCAGATAGCCCGGGATAATTCCGTCCCGGGGCCGCGGGTATTGTCGCCATTAATGATAGGCGGCGCGGGTGACTGAACGGGAAGCGGCCAGGGCCAGGCTCGAGGCCGACCGTGCGGCGACGCTGCGCCGGATAGCAGAACTCGAGCGCGAGCTCGGCGGCATTATCGCCAGCGCCGCGGACGGGTCGTCCGGGGGCGACGACGAGCACGACCCGGAGGGCGCGACGGTGGCGTACGAGCGCCAGCACGTCGCCGCGCTGCTTGAGCAGGCGCGTTCGCACCTGGCCGCGGTCGGGGCCGCGTCGCGGAAGCTCGACGCGGGCAGGTACGGCCAGTGCGACGCGTGCGGCGGGCCGATCGGCGCGGCGCGACTGGCCGCCCGCCCGGCGGCCCTGACCTGCGTCCGCTGCGCCGCCCGGGGCTTATTGTGCCAGGGGCGAAATGTCCCGAATACCGGAATTTCAGCGGCAGGCCGGTCATCGTGAAGAGTTATCCGACCGCTAGCTGGGATAAGTCTTCACGATAACGGGCAGAGGCGCGAAAAAGGTCGGGCCGGCGTGCGTCGTGACCGCAGTCTCGCGCACCGCCGGCTCGCGACCCCGCGGGGACACACCGGTCCATTCGCCCGGCGGACGCTGCTCGCGGCGACGGCCGCGAAATCGTTGCGTAATCTTGTCTCGCTTCACATTGAGTCGCTTGTTACGTTCTGGCCATGCCGGATGCCACGAGCGGACAGGAGCCCGCCTCGGCGGACGAGTTCGACCGCGAGCTGCGACAGCTCATGGAGGGCGGCGCGGGCGAGCCACTGTTTCTCGAGCCGTCGGCAGCCGAACGACTGAGCTCGGGTGCGGGACCGGTCAGGCGGACCAGGCGCGGACTGGGCCAGCTGACCGGATCGCTGGTTCTCGCCGTCTTCCTCGCCCTGGCCGGGGGGATCGCCTGGCTGCGGTTCGCGCCGGGCACGGCCAAGTCCGCGGACGTGACGGGCCAGACGGCCGACGCGCAGCCGGTGAACGCCGGCCCGGCACAGCAGGCCGCCCTGCCGGAACCGTCCGGGACGGTATTCCCCGTCGACTTGTTCGCCGGGCCGCCGGCCGACCCGTTCTACGGCACGCTCGCCGACCACTGGACGGACGGCGCCGCCGCGATCGCGGCGCCGCGAGCCAGGCCGGCCGGGCGGTTCACCGCGGCGCAGGTGGCGGCCGCTTACGGCACGGCACGCGCGCTGCTGATCGCCGCCAACCTGGACAGGCAGACGCTGCTGGGCGGGGCGCCGACCGCGTTCGAGAAGCTGCTCACCGCCGCACAGCGGACCCAGTTCCTGGCCGGCCTGAACAGCAAGGGCGTGACCAAGGCTGGCTACCCGCGCAGCACCCGCGCGTGGGTCGCGTCGTTCGCGCCCGGCAGCACCGCGCTCGTCGGGAGCGTGATCAAGGTATACGGGCTGATGAGCGTGCGGGCCGTCACCCAGTCGGGCACCGCGGTCCTCGCCGTGCAGGTCAACTACCTGTTCGCGTACGCGATCGAGCCGCCGCACGATCCGGCGGACTGGACGCTGGTCGTCGACCACGTGACCGGCAGCATCGATTTCGCGCGGTGGAACGACCGCGATCCAGGGCGATCCGGCGCACTCGAGCCGTGGTACCGGGCGGTCATCACCGCCGGCGGCGCCGTCGCGTGCGGGCCCGGCGACGGCTACATCCACCCGGACTACCTGAACGGGCGCTCGGCCGCCTTCGGCCAGTCCGCTGCCACAGCCGGCATGTACTCGCTGGCTACCCCGGCGGCAGGCGGCGGCCCTGCCTGCGAGCGGGCGACAGGCACCACGGGCAGCTGACGGCGTAGTCAGCCGCCCAGGGCGTCGAGGAACCTGGCGGCGATGGGGCCGTCGGTGGGGCCGCCGTTGCCGGGCGAGTTGCTCACGAGCACCGCGAACGCGATGCCGCCGCGGAACCCGATCAGCCAGGCGTCGGTCTTCAGGGTGGTCCCTGTGCCGTACTGGGCGGTCCCTGTCTTTGCGTAGGTGCCCGCGGGCAGCCCCTGGCCCGCCGCCGTGCCCGTGGCGACCACCTGAGCCATCATCTCGTGCAGCCCGGCGACGACAGCCGCGGGCAGCGGGCTGCCCGGGACGGAGTCGTCGGGGGCGCCGGCGACCAGGCGCGGGGCGCGCGCGACGCCGCTGTCGGCGGCGGCGGCGACCATCGCCATGTCGAGCGGCGAGACGAGCACCGCGCCCTGGCCGATCGACGTGGCGGCCAGGTCGGCCTCGTCCGTCGGCTGCGGCACCGACCCGGCATAGGCCGGCAGCCCCAGCTGCGGTGCGACACCGAGCCGGAACATCCGCGCGGCCAGCGGGAGGTCCGCCGCCGTGAGGTGCTGCGTGGCCAGCCCGATGAACGCGGTGTTGCAGGACTCCGCGAAGGCCTGCAGCAGGTCCCGCACCGGCGCGTCGCCCTCGGCGTTGCCGAACACCTCGCCGTCGACCGTGATGTCCGGCGGGCAGCTCGCCGCGGACGACGGGGTGAGCCCGTGGGTGAGCAGCGCCGTCGAGGTGATCACCTTGAACGTCGAGCCGGGCGGGTAGGCCCCCTCCAGGGCCACGTCGAAGCCGCCGCTGTTGACATCCGTGGCCGCGAGCACCGCCCCCGTCGTCGCGTCGACCGCGACCAGCGCGGCGGTCCGCGTGCCCAGGCTGGTGTCCGAGGCGAGCGCCGCCTCGGCGGCGCGCTGCACCGCTGGGTCGATCGTGGTGTCCACCGGCGTGCCCGGACGCTGCGGAATCGAGGCGACGGTGGCCACCGTGCCGCCTGCGGAGCTGACGACGATCACGCTGGCAGCCGGGCTGCCGGCGAGCTGGCGTTCGGCGGCACCTTCAAGGCCGGTCTGGCCGATGACGCTCGCCGCGTTGTACGGCGGGCCGAGCTGGCCGAGTTCCTGCGCGGTGATCGGGCCGACAGTGCCGACGATGCCGTCCGCCAGGCCGGGAGTGATCGCGGTGCGCTGCTCCTGGGTCTGGAACACCGTGCCGGGCAGCGGGTAGATCGCCGGCTTGAGCTGCTCGTAGCGCGCCCATGTGACGGTGAAGACCGGCTCGAAGTACGTCGGGTGCGCCCTGGCCGCCGCGAGCGCGGTGCTCACCTCCTGCTGCGTCGCGCCCGCCGCGACCAGGGCTCTGCTGACCGACGCGGGGTCCTTGACGCGGCTCCCCTCGAGCCCGACCACCACCATCTGCGCCTGCGCTGTCAGCGGTGCGCCGTCCGCCCCGAGGATGGGGGCGCGGGCGGGCCAGGTCGTCTGCAGCTCGAGCGTGTCCCCGGTGCCCAGCCCCGGCGCGATGGTGGCGGGAGTCCAGCGGACAAGCCACCGACCGCCGCGGCTGACAAGATCCACCGTGGTCCTGATGCCGACCTGGCCGAGGCCGGCCAGAGTCAGGTGCTCGGTCACGGCCTGCCGGGCCGTGTCCCCGGTCCGCCGCATCGGACCGGTGCTGAACGACGCCGCGGTCACGTCCAGGCTGGCGAACGCCGCCTCGTTGACCGCGGTGAAGTCGGCGGGCGGGTGCAGGGTGAGCTCGCGCATGCCCGCCCAGTCCTTGTGCGACCAGTCAGCGAGGAACGAGGCGGCCGTCGCCTGCGGGGTGGCCGGCTGGCGCTGGCTGCCGCTGCCGCTGCACCCCGCGATGGCGATGGCCGCGATGCCCGCCGCGCTGATACTCAGTCGCAGGTACGCCATACATGGAGGCTAGCCTCAGCCCTTGGTGAACGACTCCAGTTCCTCGGTCGCCGTGACGTGACTGGTGCCTGCCTCATCGGTGAGCACTTCGTCCTTGACCGGGCCCACGCCAGGCGCGAGCCAGGTGGTGACCTCCACGGTCGCCTCGACGCCCTCGACAGAGATCGCCTCCGTCATGTCCACCACGGTCGCCTGGTAGGTGCCCGCCGGCACGGTGACCGTCTGGGTCCCGGCGCCCTGCACGGTGATGTGCGCGGTCGTGGCGATCTTCTGTCCGTCCGCGTCGATCGACAGCTTCAGCTCGGAGGTCGACGGCTTGCCCGAGTCGATCGTCGCCGCGGGGGGCCAGACGATGCCGCTGCCGCTCACCGTGACGCCGCTGCCGCTGCTGTCGAACTGGGACAGCGGGTACAGGATCGAGCCGTCCGGACGGAAGACGTAGGTCTCCGACGTGCTGGTCGTCGACCCGTCGATGTCGTTCGTGCTGGTCATCGTGACCTGCTGGCCATCGGAGACCGGGACGACGGCGCTCATCTTGCTGACCGTCGTACCGTCCCCGAGGCTGGTCGTGACCTTGAACGTCCAGGTGTTGCCGACGGCGACCGGGAACGGAACCGACATCAGCGAGGCGGTCGCGGCCGCCGGGCTTGACGTCGTGGCGGCCGCCGCGGTCGCGGTGCCGGCCGGCGTCGCGGCACCGGCGCCTCCCGGGCTGGCCGCGGAGCTGCACCCGGTCAGCGCCAGCCCGGCCGCGAGCAGGCATCCCGCGGCGGCCGCGACCGTGACCCTGGTACCAGCGCCCGGTGTCCGGCGCGCATCGAACGTGTCCCTGCTCATGTGCATTCCCGCTTCCTATGCCTCGCGCGGCTCAGGCCCGGCCGCTTGGGCTATGCAACACCCGCGGGGACCCTGGAGGCTGGTTTTTCGATGGCCTTCGATGAATTCAGCCGACGGGGGCGCCGCAGGCGGCGGGGTCGTAGCCCGGCAGGCTGGCCAGCTGGGCGAGGAGCCACGGGGAGGTGAGCACCTTCAGCAGCCCCGCGACCTCGCGCGAGGCGAGATGCTGGCCGGGCAGCACCAGGTCGAACCGCTCGTCGGCCAGCGGCACGAACCTCAGCCCGAACGCGCTGGCGGCGGGCTCGCTGGCCACGCCCGCGTCGGCAAGGCCGGCCGCGATCGCCGACGCGACCTGCAGGTGCCCGGCGGCGCGGGTGTCGTAGCCGGGCAGCTCGGCCGGGTCCAGGCCGAGCCTCATCCGCTCGCGGTCGAGGACCCGGCGCGCCTCGGCACCCGGCTCGCGGTTGACCAGGCGCAGCCCGTGCCTGGCTATCGCGTCGAGCCCGGTTATGGTGCCGGCGAGCTCCGGCCTGGTCACGAGGCCTTCCCGCCAGGCGGTGAAGCCCACGACCTCGGCGCCCCCGGGAAGCTCCCTGGCGACCGTGTTGTACGCGCCCCGGGCGTCACGCAGGTGAACGCCCGCGACGTGCACCAGGCCCGCGGCGGCCAGCCGCAGTGCCTCGGCACTGCCGCAGGGCCACCAGGCGAAGGCGACCGGCGGATCGAGCAGGCCCAGCGGCGTGGCAAGCAGCGGGAGCGCCGGGTCGCAGCCCGCCACCACGAGCGTCGGGCGAGGCGGGCCGATCGGCCGGACGGCGATCACGTCGTGCGCCGC
>JASHXJ010000647.1 GCA_030043595.1 Trebonia sp. | reverse complement strand
CATGGTGGGCGTCAACGTGCCGATCCCGGTGCCGATGGCGTACTACTCGTTCGGCGGGTGGAAGGCGTCGCTGTTCGGCGACACGCACGTGCACGGGACCGAAGGCGTGCACTTCTACACCCGCGGGAAGGTCGTCACGTCCCGCTGGCTGGATCCCAGCCACGGCGGCGTGAACCTCGGCTTTCCCGTGAGCTCCTGAGGCGCCCCGGTTACGGGTTGGGCGAGCCGTCCCCGGGCGAGCCGCCGCCGTCCCCCGGCGAGCCGTCTCCCGGAGACCCGTCCCCGGGCGAGCCGCCGCCGCCCGGCTGCTGCACCGGGACGGTGACCGTCAGCGAGGACACGAGCCCGTCCACGTGGCTCTCCCCGAGGTCGCTGGGGACCGAGGTGTAGAACACCGCGGGCGCTACCCCGGTCCCCAGGTCGGCGACCACGACCGCGCCAAGCTCGTCGCTCCACGGCAGCCCATCGGACTGCGCGTCCGGATACGTCATCAGGAACTTGACCTCCCAGCCCGCGTGCCCGCTGATCGTGACGGGCTGGCTGAGCTCCTGCTGGAAGTCGTGCTGCAGCGCGTTGTAGTACGTCCCGGTGAAGGTGTTCTCCAGGCTGGTCGCGACGTTCTCCAGGTCCGCCACGCCGCTGTACCCGTACTGCTGCGGCAGCGGTCCCGAGCACGCGACGCCGTACCAGTTCTGGCCGCCGCTGATCTGCCCGGCGACGGCGGACTCGCCCGCCGTCCAGGTGAAGGCCTGGTCGTTGAGGCCGCTGGGGCAGTTGGGCTGCCACGGGACGGGCAGCTGAGTGTAGGACAGCCCGGACTGGCTGTCGGTAAGCAGCGAGCCGGACGGGGATGCCGTGAGCGTAGGCGTCGGCGAGGGAGCCAGCGGCGTGCTGGGCGCCGCGGTCGGGGTGGCGGGCTTGGAGGCCGCCGTCGTCGCCGGGGTCCGTCCCAGGCTGCTGATGATCAGCGCGATCGCGGCGAGTGCTGCCACGGTGCCGCCCGCGACGCCGCCCGCCACCCACATCCTGCGCCGCCGCTGCTGCTGCGCCCGGTAGTAGCCGCGGCGGTCGCCCTGGCCGGGTCCCCCCGCAGTGCCAGGCGTCGTCCATGCGTCGTCGCCGAGGAAGAGCACCTTGGTGCCGTTGGCGTCCGCTCCCGGCGGCAGGCCGGCGGCGGCCCGCTCCCTGCCCGGCTGTCCTTTCGCGGGCTGCACCGTGGTCGGCTGCACGGTCGTGGGCTGCACGGAGGGCTGCACTGTGGTCGGCTGCACGGCGGGCTGCACGGCCGTCGGCTGCACGGCGCTGCGCTGGACCGCCGGCTGGACGGTGGTGGGCTGCACCGTCGCCGCCTGGACCGACGGCTGCACGGTCGTCGCCTGCAGCGTGCCGGCCGCCTCGCCATCGTCCATGCCATCCGTCTCGCCGGCCGGGTGAGTGTGCTGGGTCCACGTCGACCCATCCCACCAGCGCAGCAGTCCGGGCACCCGGTACGGATCCGGGTACCAACCCGAGGGCGGCAAGTCCATGTCGCAAGGGTAGACGGACCAGAGCGAGCAGAATGCGCGAAATGCTGGTGTTACCAGTTTGTTGACTGCAGCGGCGGAGTAGCCGGTCCGGCGGCGTCTGTTACCACTGGAGCTCCTGAGGCAAACCGGGCCAGTTCCGCGCCGTCCAGCACGCGGGCAGGGAACGGATCGGCCGCCACGGCGCGCCGCAGCTGATCGCATGGCAGCGGGCGGTCGCTCGCGGCGAGCACCAGGTTCCCCAGCCGGCGCGCGCGGAGCACGCCGGCCTCCGCGATCATGCACGTCTCCCCGAATACCGAACGAACCGTGGCCGCTGCCCCGCGCACCCGCTCGAACGGCGGCCCATCGGCCACGTTGACGGCGTAGACCCCGCCGGGCCGCAGCGCGCGGGCGACCAGGCGGGCGCATTCCGCCGTGGTCAGGTGAAACGGGGTCTGCGCGCCCGCGAACACGTCGCTGATCACCAGGTCGTAGCCGCCCGCCGGGACGGACTCGAGCACGTCCCTGGCGTCCCCGGCCCGGACCCGGATGCGGCGCCCCGCCGGCAACGGCAGCTGGTGCCGGACGAACTCGGTCAGCTCGGCGTCGTATTCGGCGACGAGCTGCCGGGAACCGGGCCGCGTGTGCGCGATATACCGCGGCAGCGTCATGGCACCCCCGCCCAGGTGCAGCGCGCGCAGCGGTTCGGCGGCGGGAAACGCCAGGTCAGCCAGGTGCCCGATCCTGCGCACGTACTCGAACTCCAGGTAGCCCGGGTCGTCCAGGTCCACCTGGCTCTGCGGGATGCCGTCGAGGAACAGCAGCCAGCTGTCCGTTCGGGATAGATCTGGCACGAGCTCGGCCCGTCCAGAGCCGACCTGCTGGTGCACGGCGCGCCGCTCCTCGCCCCGCCGCGCCAGCTTCTCCGTCATGACTCCAGTATCGGGCCGCGCACCGCCATCTCCGCACTAACCGGGGAGTGGTGAGACGCCCCGGTCCGTTCCGGATACAAGGGACTTACAGCGTCCCGAACGCGTCCTCCAGGATCCCCAGCCCCTCCTCGAGCAGGTCCTCGCCGATCACCAGCGGCGGCAGGAACCGCAGCACGTTGCCGAACGTCCCGCAGGTCAGCACCGCGAGCCCCGCCTTGTGGCAGGCGGAGGCGACGGCGGCGGTGGCGGCCGCGTCTGGCTCCAGCGTGCCCGGGTGCGTCAGCTCGACCGCGATCATCGCGCCGCGGCCGCGGACGTCGGCGATGACCGGGAAGTGCCCGGCCAGCTTGCGCAGCCGCGGCAGCATGACGTCCCCGATCCGGCGGGCCCGGCCCGCCAGGTCCTCCGCCGACATCGTCTCGATGGCGCCGAGCGCAGCCGCGCAGGCCACCGGGTTCCCGCCGTAGGTCCCGCCGAGGCCCCCGGGATGGACAGCGTCCATCAGGGAAGCCCGCCCGGTCACCCCGGCCAGCGGCAGCCCGCCCGCGATGGCCTTGCCGGTCGTGATCAGGTCGGGGACCACGCCCTCGTGCGAGCAGGCGAACCAGTCGCCCGTCCGGCAGAACCCCGACTGGATCTCGTCGGCGATGAACACGATGCCGTTGTCCGCGCAGAACGCCGCGAGGCCGGCGAGGAACCCCTCGGGCGGCACGATGAACCCGCCCTCGCCCTGGATCGGCTCGATGATGACCGCCGCCACGTTGGACTCGCCGACCTGCGCGTGGATCAGGCTCTTGACCACCCCGAGCGCCTCGGCCCGGCAGGCGTCAGGGCCGTCCGGCCAGCGCAGCGGATAGGCCATCGGCACCCGGTAAATCTCGGCAGCGAACGGCCCGAAGCCCTGCTTGTACGGCATGTTCTTCGCGGTGAGTGCCATCGTCAGGTTGGTGCGCCCGTGGTAGGCGTGGTCGAACGCCACCACGGCGGAACGCCCGGTCGCGTACCGCGCGATCTTGATCGCGTTCTCCACCGCCTCGGCGCCGGAGTTGAACAGCGCCGAGCGCTTCTCGTGCGTGCCGGGCGTCAGCCGGTTGAGCGACTCGCACACCTCCACGTACCCCTCGTACGGGGCCACCATGAAGCAGGTGTGCGTGAAAGCAGCCGCCTGCGCGGCGACGCGCGACGCGACCCGCGGCGCGGCATTGCCCACCGAGGTGACCGCGATACCCGAGCCGAAGTCGATCAGCGAGTTGCCGTCGGCGTCGACCAGCACGCCGCCGCCGGCCGCCGTGACGTACACCGGCAGCACCGATGAGACGCCGCGCGCGACGGCGCCCGCCCGCCGCGCGGTCAGCTCGCGCGACGCTGGCCCGGGTATCTCGGTGACAAGGTTGCGGCGCTGCGGCAGCTCCGGGCCGCCGGCGGGAAATGCGGTCATGTGACGCACGATAACACCCGGGCACACGGGCGCGAAGCGGCCGAGCTGACCGGGCGTTCGGGATGCGTACCTGATTTTGTCGCTGATCTCGGCGCCCCTAGCTGCGCGTTTGTGCCCGAAACTAACAAGCGTCCGCTATGCGAACGCCTGTCCTCCAGGCGGCGCAGTCGCGGTACGGCCGGGCACGGCCGGTATATGGTCGTTGAACACGCAACAAAGACAGGAGCGACATGGCGGAGATCGTCTCGCTCGAGGAGGCCATCCGCTCCGCGGTCCGTGACGGGGACACGGTCGCGATGGAGGGGTTCACCCACCTGATTCCGTTCGCGGCGGGTCATGAGGTGATCCGGCAGGGCCGCCGTGACCTCACCCTCATCCGGATGACACCGGACCTGATCTACGACCAGCTGATCGGCGCGGGCTGCGCCCGCAAGCTGGTCTTCTCCTGGGGCGGCAACCCCGGGGTGGGCTCGCTGCACCGGTTCAGGGACGCGGTCGAGCACGGCTGGCCGCGGCCGCTGGAGATCGAGGAGCACAGCCACGCGGGGATGGCGAACAGGTACGTGGCCGGCGCGGCCGGGCTGCCGTTCGCGGTGCTGCGCGGGTACAACGGGACCGGCCTGGTCAGCCAGACCGCGACGATCAGGCAGATCACCTGCCCGTTCACCGGCGAGCGGCTCACCGCGGTCGCCGCGGTCAGGCCGGACGTGACGGTCATCCACGCGCAGCGGGCCGACCGCGACGGCAACGTGCAGCTCTGGGGGATCACCGGGGTGCAGAAGGAGGCGGTCCTTTCCGCGCAGCGATCCGTGGTGACTGTCGAAGAGATCGTCGCGACCCTCGACGCCAGGCCCAACGCGGTGGTGCTCCCGTCATGGGCAGTGAGCTACGTGGCCCGCGTGCCGAACGGCGCTCACCCTTCCTACGCGCTTGACTACACCGTGCGCGACAACGACTACTACGTTGCCTGGGACGCGATCGCGCGGGACCGCGAGACGTTCGGCAGGTGGCTTGACGAGAACGTGCACCACGCGACCGCCGGGAGCCCCGCATGACCAGCATGACCGGGTACACCGCCGACGAGATGATGACCGTGACCGCCGCCCGCGCGCTCGCCGACGGCATGACCTGCTTCGTCGGGATCGGGCTGCCGAGCGCCGCCGCCAACCTGGCCCGCGCCACGCACGCGCCGCACCTCGTGCTCATCTACGAGTCGGGCACGATCGGCGCCAAGCCGGACCGGCTGCCGCTGTCCATCGGCGACGGGATCCTCGCGCAGACCGCCGACGCGGTGATCTCCGTCCCCGAGATCTTCAACTACTGGCTGCAGCCCGGCCGGATCGACGTCGGCTTCCTCGGCGCCGCCCAGATCGACAAGCACGGGAACATCAACTCGACGATCGTCGGCGGCGACTACGCCCGCCCCCAGGTCCGGCTGCCCGGTGCGGGCGGCGCGCCGGAGATCGCGGCGTCCTGCACGGAGGTCATCGTGATCGTCCGGCAGACCCCCCGGACGTTCGTCGAGAAGGTCGACTTCATCACGTCCGTCGGGTACGGCGCGGGCCCCGGCGACCGGGAGCGGCTAGGCCTGCGCGGCCGCGGCCCGCAGCGGATCATCACCGACCTTGGCGTGCTCACCCCCGACCCGCGGACGTGCGAGTTCACCATGACCGCTCTGTTTCCCGGCGTGGCCGCCGAGACGGTCAGCCAGCGCACCGGCTGGGACGTGGCGATCGCCGCCGCGCCGCAGGCCGTCCCCCCGCCCTCGCCCGCCGAACTGGCCGCCCTCCGCGACCTGCGCGCCGCATCCCCGGGCGTGTGAAAGGCTGACCGTGTGCGAGGCGCTGAGCTCTTTCATCATTCCGAACGATCCCTGCCGACTCTGCGCGACTACCGTGCTGCCGCCGCCCGGATAGCCCCCTACGTCCGGCGCACGCCCGTGCTGCGCGCGAGCGTGGATGGCCGCCCGGTCAGCCTCAAGCTGGAGCACCTGCAGGTCACGGGCGTGTTCAAGATCCGCGGCGCGCTCAACGCGCTTTTGCTAGTGCGCCCCTCGCGGGTCGTCACCGCGTCCGGCGGCAACCACGGGCTCGGCGTCGCGACGGCCGCCGGCTGGCTCGGCATTGCCGCCACCGTGTTCGTGCCGGGCACCGTGCCCGAGGCGAAGGCCCGCCGCATCGCCGCGGCGGGCGCGCAGGTCACGAGGACCGGCACGGCGTACGCCGACGCCGACGCGGCCGCCCGCGAGTTCGCCAGCCGCCACGGGCTCTACTACCTGCACGCCTACGACGACCCCGCCGTGGTCGCCGGCCAGGGCACGGTCGGGCTTGAGATAGCCGCCGACCTGCCTGAGTGCGACGCGGTGGCGGTCCCGGTAGGCGGCGGCGGGCTGCTCGCCGGGGTGAGCGGGGCCGTAGCGCCCTGCCCGGTCGTCGCCGTGGAGCCGGAGGGCTGCCCGACCCTGCACGCCGCCGTCGCGGCGGGCAAGCCGGTCGAGGTGGGCGCGGACTCGCTGGCCGCCTCGGCGCTCGGCGCCAGCCGCATCGGCGAGCTGGCCCGCACCGCCGCCGCGGTCAACCCGGTCAGCCTCGCGATGGTCACCGACGAGGAGATTCGCGCCGCCCGCGACAGGCTGTGGGAGGACTTCCGGCTCGCGGTCGAGCCGGCCGCCGCGACCGTGTACGCCGCGTGGCTGGCCGGCCGGGTAGCCGGGCAGAATCCGTGCCTGCTGCTCAGCGGCGCCAACGCCGACTGGACCGCGTCCGCGTGACCCAGATCGCGGAACTTGCCCCGTCCTCGTAGAATGCGCAGGTGGATTACCTGCTGGCGGCCGTCATCTTCGTGTTCATCGTCGTGGTGCTCGTCGTGCTGTGGCGGCGCGACCACCCCAGGCACTAAGCCGCTTCTCCCGGAACGGGGAGTTCCCATGCCCAAGAGCCGGCTGGCGCTCGCCGCGGTGCTCTCCCTGGCCGCCTTGGTCACCGTCGCGTGCGGCACCACGGCGCCGACCCCGGGCGCCGCGTACGGGACGGCCCCGGCTTCGACCGTTGCCGCGCCGGCCACCACGTCCGGCGCGCCGGCGAGTCCCGCCACGGCCGCGCTCACCGAGCTCACCGTGCGGAAGACCCAGATCGGCTACGTCCTGGCCACCGCCAGCGGGATGACCGTCTACTGGTACGGCAAGGACGTCAGGGGCAGCGGGAAGTCGTCGTGCACAGGCGGCTGCCTGGCCGCCTGGCCCGCGGTCACCGGCAAGCCCGTGGCGGCGGCTGGCGTGAAGCTGAGCGGGACGCTCGGCACGATCACCCGGCCGGGCGGCGTCGTGCAGGCGACGTACAACGGGTACCCGCTGTACACCTACGTCGTTGACGTGTCCGCCGGCCAGACCCTCGGTAACGGGGTCGGCGGCGACTGGCACGTGTTCACCGGGGCGGCGCTGTCCCCGTCCTACTGACCCCCTGGCCGCCGGGGTGAACCGTGGCGTGGTGCCGTCCGTGACACCGGGTAGAGCCGAACCTCACGGAACGGAGAGACGTCATGAGCAGCAAGGCCATGGAGACGGCCCGGACCCGCGGCGTAGCGGGGAGCCAGCAGGAGGGGCAGCGTGCCATGCGGCTGCCCAGACGTGCGAAGCTGACGACCGCGGCGATCATCGCGGTCGCGGGGACCGGGCTCCTCGTGGCGGCATGCGGCAGCTCGCCGAGCAGCTCGGCGAGCGCCCCGGCGGCGAGCGCCCCGGCTACCCCGGCGGCCAGCGCCC
>JASHXJ010000646.1 GCA_030043595.1 Trebonia sp. | reverse complement strand
AGTACAGCCGGATGCCGGAGACCACGATCATCACCGCCAGCACGGCGACCAGCACGAACATCACCCCGAGCGCAGGCTCGCGCTCCACCAGCAGGATCAGCGGCGCCGCCGCGAGGACCGCGAGCGCCACGTCCCTCATCCCCGGCCGTCCCGGCTTGCGCGGCTGCAGCGTCTTGCGGGGAGTCCGTGACAGCAGGCAGGCGACAGCCAGGATCAGCCCGAGCTTGGCGAACTCCGACGGCTCGATCTGGAACCCGCCGGGCAGCGCGATCCAGGCCTTCGCCCCGTTCACGGTCTGCCCGGCCGGGGACAGCACGGCGAGCAGCAGCAGCAGCGCCGCCCCGTAGAGCAGCGGCGTCCATCTGCGGATGAGCCGGTAGTCGACGCAGGCCACCGCGAACATCAAGACGATGCCCAGCGCGCCCCACACGATCTGCTTCTTGAAGTACGTGTGCGGGTCCTCCCCCGCGGCCCGCAGCCCGGGCGCCGTCGCCGCCCAGACCAGCACCGTGCCCAGCCCGGTCAGCCCGACGGTGACGAGGATGAGCAGCCAGTCCCACGACCGCAGCAGCCCGCCCCTGGCGACCGCGCGCAGCAGCGCCGACCGGCGCCGCGGCGCGAACGTGCCGAAGCGCGGCCCGGCGTAGCGCCGGGACGGGATCCCGACGCCGCTCACCGGGTCCCCCCCGGGATGGCCGTCGGCAGCTCGCCGCCCGGCAGTGCCGCCTTGTGCCCCTCAAGGCCGTAGATTCCATCCCATATCTGCCGAACGGCAGGCGCCGCCGCGTCCGCGCCATATCCGGAGTCTGGCAGCATGACGACCACCACGTACTTCGGATTCTGGCAGGGGGCGAAGGACGGGAACACCGACGTGGCGACCTTCCCCATGATCTGCGCGGTCCCCGTCTTGCCCGCGACGCAGACCTGGTTGAGCGGGAACCCGGCGAACGCGCCCGCCGCGGTGCCCTGGGTGACCACGCCCTGGAGGGCGCTCCTGATGTAGGCCAGCGTGCTGGACGACACCGGCAGGTGCCTGATCACCGTCGGGTTGATCCGCTGGACCACCGTGCCCGCCGGCGACAGCAGTGCCTCGCCGATCTTCGGGGCGTAGAGCGTGCCGCCGTTGGCGAGCGCCACGTAGGCGTTGGCCAGCTGCAGCGGGGTGACGGTGATGTAGCCCTGGCCGATCGCCGCGATCGCCGCCTGGCCCGGCTCCCACTCGAATCCGTTCTGGCAGTTGTCGTACTCGATCTGCTGCACGTAGGAGCCGTTCGCCTTGCCGTACTTGCACCAGTCCTCGCCGGTGTTCGCGTTGTCCTTCCACAGGGTGTACAGCCACTGCCTGGTCGGGATCGTGCCCGTGGACTCCTCGGGCAGGTCGACGCCGGTGTACTGGCCGAATCCCCAGGCCAGCTCCATCTTCTGCATCTTCTGCACAGGAGCTTTCGGGTTCGCCTCGAAGTTGGCCTGGTTGTCGTCGGTCTGCCACATCTGGTAGCCGATGTTGTAGTACACCGTGTCGCAGGACTGGATCAGCGCCTGCGCGAACGTCATGTCGCCCAGGCTCGGGTTGCCGTCGTTGATGAACGTCTGGCCGTCGATGCTTATCGACGCGGGGCAGGCGTACAGGCCGTCGAGCGAGTAGCCGTCGGCCACGGCGGCCGCGGTGGACGTGACCTTGAACGTCGAGCCAGGCGCGTACTGTCCCTGGGTCGCCCAGTTGATGACCGGCGTGCCCGACGCGGCACCGAACAGGTAGTTGAACTCGCTCTCCGAGATCCCGTTGGTCCACACCGAGGGGTTGTAGTCCGGGTAGCTGGCCATCGCCACGATCCGCCCGGTCGTCGTCTCGACGATCGCGGCGCCCTGGTTCACGTCGTTGCCCTCCGCCCGGGACCTGGCGACCGCGTCGGCGAGCGCGGTCTGCACCAGCGCCTGCACCTTCGAGTTGATGCTGGTCACCAGCGTGTCGCCGTTGACGGGCGGGGTCTGCCCGAGAGTGCCGGTCACGTCGCCCGCGGCGTTCACCGAGACCGTCTGGGTGCCCGGCCTGCCGGTCAGCGCCGTGTTGTACTGGGCCTCAAGGCCGGCCTGGCCGACCAGGTCATCGCCGGCGAACCCGGTTTCCGGCAGGTGCTCTTGCGCCATCTCCTGCTGGGTGATCGGCTGCAGGTAGCCGAGCACCTGGGCCGGGTTGGCGCCGTCCGGCATCGGATACTGCACCACCGGCTGCACCTGCGCGGTTATGCCGGGAAACCGTGACGGCTCCTCCATGATCTGCAGCGCGGTCCGCACGCTCACCTGGTCGTCCACCGGAATCGGCTGGTAGGGCGAGCCCGTCCAGCACGGCGCGGGGACACCCTTGGTGCACAGCCGGACCTTCTCGCTCAGCAGCTTGTAGGACATGCCGAGCAGCGGCGCGAGCCGGCGCAGCACGCTCTGCCCGTCATCGGTGGTGCTCTGCGACAGCTCGCTCATGTTCACCGAGACCACCAGGGACGTCTGGTTGTCCACCAGCGGCTGGCCCGTGTCGTCGAGGATCCCGCCGCGCACCGCGGGCACCACGATCTCGCGGGTCTGGTTCGCCGCGGCGAGCTGCGTGAGCTGCTTGGTGTCCATCACCTGCAGGTACCACAGCCGGCCGCCGAGGGCGATCACCATCGCCGCTACGAGCAGGTAGAGCACGAACAGCCGCCGCCGCGACGCCGGGATCATCTGCGACCTCCCAGCAGCCCCCGCCGGCGGCGGCGACCGCGCCGCAGCCACCCGGTGCTCGGCGACGCGGTGTACCAGTTCTGCCTGGCTGGCCTGGCCCCGCGCAGCCAGCCGCGCCCCGGCGACTTGCGGCGCCTGGCCGGCGCCTGTTTCGGCGGGCGCAGCCAGCCCCTGCCCGGCGACTTGCGCCGGGGGGCGGGTGCCGGCTTGTCGGGACGTGCCCAGCCCTTGCCGGGCGTCGCGGGCCGGCGCACGGCCGTCCTGGCCGGCCTGCCCGCGCGCA
>JASHXJ010000645.1 GCA_030043595.1 Trebonia sp. | reverse complement strand
GACGATGGTGGTGACCGGGCTCGGCCTGCTGTTCGGCGGCCGCGCGGACCCTGCGCGGGTGCGGCCGGGCGCGCAGCGCGCCTCCGTCGACGGGCGGCTGCGCATCGACCCGGACAGCCCGGTCGCCCGGGAGGTAGCGGAGGCCGGGGGCGACCTGGACGAGGACGGCTCGCTGATGCTGACCCGCACCGTGTCGGTCGAGGGACGCTCCCGCGCGTTCGCCGGCGGCCGTTCGGTCCCGGTGTCGCTGCTCACCTACCTGGCCGATGACCTGGTGGCGGTGCACGGCCAGGCCGACCAGCAGCTGCTGCTGAAGCCAGGCCGCCAGCGCGAAGCGCTGGACAAGTACGCTGGCGCCGAGCTCGCCGAGGTGCTCACCGACTATCAGCAGACGTTCAGCAGGCACAAGAAGGCGTACTCCGACCTGGCGACGCTGACGTCGCAGGCTCGTTCGCGGGCGGCCGAGGCCGAGGCGCTGCGCGCCGGCCTTACCGCGATCGAGAAGCTGCAGCCGGTCGCGGGGGAAGAGGTGGCGCTGCGCGCGGAGGAGGATCGGCTGGCCAACGCCGACTCGCTGCACGCCGCCGCGACCGCGGCGCACGAGGCGCTGCTCGGCGACCCGACGGCGGGAACGGACGGCGCGGACGCGGTGACCCAGCTGGGGCGCGCCCGGCAGGCGCTCGACGGGGTACGCCGGCACGATGCCGAGCTCGACGGCGTGGCAGGACGGCTGTCCGAGGCCGCCTACCTGGTCTCCGACGTCGCCGGAGAGCTGGCCTCCTATATCCAGTCGATCGACGCGGACCCGGCGCGGCTCGCCGTCGTCCAGGAGCGCCGCGCGGCGCTGGGCAGGCTGATCCGCGCCTACGGCCCGGGCGGCGTCTCCTCCCACATCGGCAGCTCGCCCGCCGAACCGCCGGCATCGCTCACCGACCCGCCCGGGGAACCCGACGACATCGCGGCCGTCCTCGACTGGGCGCGCCGCGCGGCCGCCCGGGTCGCCGAGCTCGACACCGACGACGACAAAATCGCCGAGCTCACCACGGCGGAGGCGGCGCTGTCCGGGCAGGTCGCCGGGCTTGCCGCGCGCCTGTCCGGGCTGCGCCGCGCGGCCGCCGACCGGTTCGCCGGCGACGTGACCACCGAGCTGACAGCGCTGGCCATGCCGCACGCCAGGATCTCGGCCGTGGTCAGCCAGCTGGACGAGGCGGGCCCGCACGGGATCGACGACGTGGAGATCCGGCTGGCCGCCCACCCAGGTGCCCCCGCCCTCCCGCTGCACAAGGGCGCCTCGGGCGGTGAGCTGTCCCGCGTGATGCTCGCCATCGAAGTGGTGTTCGCCGGCGCTGACCCGGTGCCGACGTTCGTCTTCGACGAGGTGGACGCCGGCGTCGGCGGCAAGGCCGCGGTCGAGATCGGCCGCCGTCTGGCGCGCCTGGCCAGGCTCGCCCAGGTCATCGTCGTCACTCACCTGCCCCAGGTCGCCGCGTTCGCGGACAACCACCTCGTGGTGGCCAAGGCCGACGACGGCCGGATCACCAGCAGCGGGGTGATCCGCCTGGACCACGCCGGCCGGGTGCGCGAGCTGTCTCGCATGCTGGCCGGCCTGGAAGACTCCGAATTCGGCCAGGCGCACGCCGCGGAACTGCTCGCGATGGCCGCCGAGCAGGCTGCGCAGCCCTGACCGTTCGCCCTGATCGCGCCCGCCGGGCTAGCCCGCGGTGGTCCTTTCCCGGTGCCTGCCGCGTGACTAGCGTTATTGATAGAGGCTTTTCCCTGTAGGGGAGATGAGCGAAATGGCGGGCATAGTCGTCGGGATTGATGGCTCCCAGCATTCGGAGCGTGCCCTTGACTGGGCGCTGAGGGAAGCGGCGCTGCGGCGCGCGCCGCTGACAGTGCTTTCCGTCCATCCGGTTATTCGCGGGTTTAGGGGTCACGCGGGTCCGTATCCGCAGGATGCCGGGCTCGTCGAGGACACCCGGCTGGCCGCGCAGGAGGCCACGGACAAGGCGCTCGCCAGGCTTGGCGGCACCCGTCCGGGCTCCGTCACCGTTACGGCGGTCAATGGCATCCCGGCGGAGGCACTGCTGACCGCGGCGGCCGATGCCGAGATGATCGTCGTCGGGTCGCGCGGTGCCGGCGGGTTCGAGCGGCTGGCGATGGGCTCGGTTGGCGACCAGGTCGCGCGGCACGCCCACTGCCCGGTGGTGATCATCCCGAAGGCCTAGAACTCGCCGACGGTCTCCTGATCCGCCGGCCGGCATCGCAGCGGGAGCACCAGCTCAACAACACCGCGTCCGTCGTCCTGGAACTGTGCGACGGGCATCGCGCGTTCCCCCGCTAGCCGAAACGGCTGCCTGCATAGCGGACTTGCGGCGTGCCGGAGTCCTGACCGAGGCGGCCACGGATCGCTGGGGAGCCGCCCTCCGCCGTTTCGGCACGCTCAAGATAGGGTCGTCGGCCGCCGCAGCTGCGGTCCGGTCCGCATCTTCGGGTCAGCGCCGGTCGGGTTGAAGTACCGCAGCGACAGCTCGCGCAGCGGCTTGGCGGCGGCGATGTCCGGATGCTCGGCGAACAGGACCTTCACAGCGTGAGCGTCATGAAGCAGTTGTCCTCGCTCGGCCGGTAGTCCGCGAACGGACCGCAGGCCACGAAGCCCGCGCTGGAGTACAGCGCCCGCGCCGGCGCGAACTCCGCCATGGTCCCGGTCTCCAGGCTCACCCGCTGGTAGCCGCGGCTGCGGGCAAGGCCGAGCAGGTGGCTGAGCATCGCCCGGCCGATGCCGTGACCGCGCGCCGCCTGCGCGGTG
>JASHXJ010000644.1 GCA_030043595.1 Trebonia sp. | reverse complement strand
CTGTTCGCCTCGGTCCTCGGCGTGAACCCGATCCAGCACCTGCTCTCGTCATACTCTCCTGTTGGCGCAAACCAGCCGGGCGGCCTGCTTTCCTCGCTGCCGGCCGCGAGCCGCGCCGCGCTGACCGGCAGGGAGTTCTTCCCCAGCCTGCTGTCCGGCCCGTTCCACAGCGGCCTGATCGTGGTGTTCGCGGTCTCGGCCGTGCTGTCGGTGCTCGCGGGCCTGGCCTCCCTGCTGCGCGGCAAGCGCACGTCCGGCCCGGTCTCGGAGGCAGGCTCAGGCTCTGACTCCGGCCAGGGCACCCGCGCGACGATACCGGGCTGAATCGCGGGGTCCTTCCGGCCCGCGAGGTTTGACAGCCATTGTATCATTGTCTTATGTCTATAGATAAAGCAGACGATGGGACGGGCGGCGGGGCGCGCGGGCCGGGGTCGCCGATCGAGTTCCGGCTGGATGCCGCCTCGGGCGTGCCGACCTACCTGCAGCTGGTGCAGCAGGTGGAGCACGCGCTGCGGCTGGGCTACCTTAAGCCCGGCGACCAGCTGCCGAAGGTCAGGGACGTGGTCGCCTCGCTGGCCATCAACCCGAATACGGTGCTGAAGGCCTATCGTGACCTGGAGGTCAAGGGCCTGGTGGCGGGCCGGCCCGGCCAGGGCACCTTCGTCCAGGCCACACTGAGCCAGGTCGCGCTCCCTGAGCTGACCGCGCTGCGCCGCTCCCTGACGGGCTGGCTGGCCGCCGCGGACGGGGCCGGGCTGGACGAGGACGGGATCGTGGCGCTGTTCACCAGTGCGCTGCGGGATTTCCATGGGGCTCGGGGTGGCGGGGTAAGCGGCGGAACGGAGGGCGTCGCATGAGCGTGAACGTCGTCGAGGCCAGCGGCCTGGGCAAGCGGTACGGCAGCACGTGGGCGCTGCGCGAGTGCTCGCTGGCGATCCCGGCCGGGCACGTGGCCGCGCTGGTCGGCCCGAACGGCGCCGGCAAGACTACGCTGCTGAACCTGACGGTCGGCCTGGCGGCGCCGTCCGCGGGCGGCGTGACCGTGCTTGGCGGCCGGCCGGCCGGCTCCCCGGCCGCGCTGGACCGCATCGCGTTCGTCGCCCAGGACACGCCGCTGTACAAGAACCTGTCAGCGGCGGACCTGCTGCACCTGACCCGCAACCTGTGCCGGCGCTTCGATCAGGACTACGCGCAAACCCGGCTGGGCGAGCTGGACATCCCGCTGCGGCGGAAGGCGGGCAGACTGTCCGGCGGCCAGCAGGCGCAGCTCGCGCTGACGCTGGCGCTGGCCCGCCGGCCGCGGCTGCTGGTGCTCGATGAGCCAGTGGCGATGCTGGACCCGGTCGCCCGGCACGACTTCATGGCGATTGTCCTGACGGCGGCAGTCGACGACGGCGTGTCGGTGCTGCTGTCCTCGCATGTGCTCGCCGAGCTGGAGCGGGTGGCCGACTACCTGATCCTGCTGTCGAAGGGCCGGGTGCAGGTGGCCGGGGAGGTCGACGACCTGCTCGCCGGCCACCGCGTGCTGACCGGTCCCGCCGCACAGGCAGATAGCTATACCGAACGGCCGGTGGTGCATGTCCGCCGCGGCGAGGCGCAGGCCCACCTGCTGGTCCGCGCCGGCGTGGATGATCCGGTGCCGCCAGGCTGGGAGGCGCATCCGGTCGGCCTGGAGGAACTCGCCCTGGCCTACCTGCGCGAGCCCGGCGCCGCGGCGCTGCCCGGCCCGGTCCGCGGCCGGGCGCTGTCGCGTGGCACTAGCACGCCGTCAGGGACGTCGGCGGTGACACGATGACCGCGCTGACCGTGCCCGCCGGACCGCAGGAGGACGCCAGCCTGCGGCCCGTGCCGTGGCGGCGGATGGCCTGGGTCACCTGGCGGCAGCACCGGCTCGCGCTGGCCGGGTTGGCCGCGCTGCTGGGCGCGCTGGCGCTGTGGGTGTGGCTGAACGGCCTTCAAGTGCACCACGCCTACGCCGCCGCGGTCGCCTGCCACCCGGCAAGCTCAGGCGCCTGCGGGAACCTGGCCAGCTACTTCATCGCCGACTGGTCGACGGCGCAGCTCATCGCGACCCTGCTGCAGGCGGTGCCCGCGCTGATCGGGGCGTTCGTCGGCGCGCCGGTGCTGGCCCGGGAGCTGGAGACCGGTACCTTCCGGTTCGCCTGGACGCTGGGCTTCGGCCGGTGGCGCTGGACACTCGCCAAGCTGGTGCCGCTCGCGGTCACGGTGGCGGCCGCCGCCGGGCTGTTCAGCCTGCTGTTCTCCTGGTACTTCCAGCCGTACTTCGGCCACCAGATCTTCTTCGATGGCGACAACCAGATCCCGCTGGCGCCCCTGGTGTTCGACCTGCGCGGAGTCGCGTTCGCCGCCTGGACGCTGGCCGCCTTCGCGATCGGCGCCCTGGCCGGCATGCTCATCCGCCGCGCCGTCCCTGCCATCGGCGCCACTCTGGTCGCCTACACCGGGCTCGCCCTCGCGGTCGGGCTGTACCTGCGCCAGCGCTACATGACCCCGCTGCGCACCAGCCAGCCGGATGTGCCGCGCTTCGCGTGGATCATCAGCCAGCAGTGGTACAAGGGCAGCCAGCCGGTCAGCCAGTCTGTGCTCACCCAGGTTCTGCTGGGGGCACAGCTGGCCAGCAAGGGCGGGGGGATCCCGCAGTCCCCCAGCATCGCGCAGTACCTCGTCCAGCACGGGTACACGCTGTGGACGAGCTACCAGCCGGGCAGCCGGTTCTGGCCGTTCCAGTGGATCGAGGGCGGCTGGCTGCTCGCACTGTCGGCGCTGCTCATCGCCGCGACCGTCTGGCTGGTCAGCAGCCGCGCCGCCTGAGCCGTCTTGCGGGCGGGGGCACGAGGACCCCAAGCACCCTGTCCTAAGGTACGGTGCCGTTCTGGAAGACGTACGTCCTGTTGCTGTCGGCCGGCTCCATGGGAAGCTACCTTATCGGCCTGGCCGCCGGTACCCTCCTGGCACAACAAATGGCCGCCGTCCCTGGCCCCCAGCCCAGTACCTACGGACTGCGGCAGCAGCTACCGTTACAGCGATGGAGACGCGAACCACCGCCGTGCGCGGTGC
>JASHXJ010000643.1 GCA_030043595.1 Trebonia sp. | reverse complement strand
CCAGGGAGCTTGATCGTGCTGTCGAATTCCTGGTCAAGCTCGATGTCGGCACCGCCCTGGCCCGCCTGGGCCGACCCGGCGATCGAGTTGCCGGTGATGTCGGCGCACACCGCTCCGTTGTCGCCGGTCTCCGCCCCGGCCTGGCCGAGGATGCCCCAGCTGCCGAACGACCCAGGGTCGGCGATCGTGTTGCCGGTGATCGTCAGGTTCATGGCCGGGTCGCCCTCGCGGTCGAGGAAGCTGATGCCCGCCTCGTTATCGTACTGGTAGAGGTCGTTGTCGGTGATCGACAGCGTCTCGGTGACGGAGCCCTCGGCGAAGATGCCAATGTCGTTGCCCTGCGAGCCGGAGTTGGCCGACGCGGCCGTGCCGATCGTGTTGCCGCTGACCGTGCCCGACAGCGTCCCCGTGGTTCCGTCCTCGTCGATCGCGATGCCGGTGAAGACCGAGTTCTGGATGTTATTGCCGTCCATCGTGATCGTTGTCTTGGAGTTCCCGAACGGGCTGATCACCACGCCGCCCCCGGAGACCCCGGAGACCGTGGTGTTGAGCGTGTTGTCGGAGAACGTGACGCTGTTGGTGCCGCTGGACGCGGAGTCCGTGGAGAACTGGAAGTGGTCACCGAAGTTGTTGGTGAACGTCGAACCGGTGATGCTGACGGTGGCGTCCGTGGTCCCGTCGGCGTCGATGTGCAGCCCGTCGTTGCCGGTGGTGGCGTTGTTGCCGCTGAACGTGCTGCCCGTGACGGTCAGGTTGAGGGTTCCGCTGGTGTCGCTGATGATCGCGTTGTTGTCCGCGGAGCCGGTGACCTCGGTGTCGGTGATCGACACGGTGCCTGTCAGGCCGTCGGGAGACCCGGTCCCGTTCGGTGAGAAGTCCAGGCCGTCGTTGTTCTCGCCGGACACGTCCGCCTCGGTTCCGTTGCCAGAGATCGTGCAGCCGTCAAGCGTGAGCCCGTTGACCTGGGAGCCGTTGATCCCGTCTCCCGCGTTGTTCTTGATCACCATGTCGGTGAAGCTGGGCGAGGTCGTCGAGGTCAGCTGGATGCCGGCCCCGGCGGAGTTCTGGATCGTCCCGCCAGACCCGGCCGAACCGGTGCCGGTGACCGTCAGGCCGCCTGAGGCCCCGGTGCTGACCAGGTCGATCCCCGGGTTGGCCCCGTTGGCGGAGACACTCTGGAACGTCACGCCGGCGGCGCCGATCGTGGTGTTCTGGATGTTCACGGCGATGCCGGTGGTGGTGGTGACCGTGCTGCCCGTGCCGGTGGCGGTGACCGTGCCTCCGCCCGTGGCCGTGAAGCCGGGGCTGCTGCCGGTGCTGATGCTCAGCGTGCCGCTGAAGGTGATCGTGGCGCCGGTGTTACCGGTCAGCGAGATGCCGGTGCCGTGGTCGGTGATGTTCCCGCCCAGGGTGACGGTGCCGCCGGTACGGCTTGCCACCGAGACCGAGTGCCCCGTGCTTCCGGTGACGCTGGCCCCAGCGAAGTCGAGGGTGCCGCTGCCACCGCTGACGTGGATCCCGTCGCCCCCGGCTCCGGATATCGCCACCCCGTCTGTGCTGCCGACGGTCGCGTCGTTGACATTCGCAGCCGTGATCCCGTTCCCGCTCGGGCTCGAGATGTTGACGCCTTCGACGTCGGCGTCCTCGGCCAGGGTGATCCCGGCGCCGCCGGAGTTGGTGATCGTGGGGTTGGACCCCCCCGCGGGGACCAGAGAGTAGCTGCCGACGGTGAGCCCGTACGGCTGGCCGAACAAGTCCTCGCCCGCCTGCATGGTCACGCCGCCTGTGTAGGTGGCGTTGCCCTGGTACAGGAAGATGATGCTGTCCGCCCCGGCCGCGGCGTTGGCCGCCGCCAGGGTGTTGAACGGGGTGCCCGCCTCGCCGTTGCCGGCCGCCGATAGCGAGTCATTGACGTACCAGACCACAGTGCCGACAGTGATCGTGACCGTCGCCGTCGCGGTCACACTCGGGGCGGTGCTGCCCGCGATCGTGTACTGGAAGCTGTCCGTGCCGGAGAAGCCCGCGTCCGGCATGTAGGTGAAGGTACCGTCCGGGTTCACGGTCACCGTGCCGTGGGCGGGCGCGGTGTTCCCCGTCACGCTCAGCGTGGCGGACGGATTCGGGTCGCTGTCGCCGTTCAGCAGGCTGCCGCTGACGGTGGCCGCCGGCCCCGCAGGCGTGGTGCCGACGCCCAGCGGGGTGTTGCCCACCGCCGTGTAGCTCTGGTTGACCGCGGTCGGCGCCTGCGGGGCGGCGGACACGTCAATGGTCCGGGACGCTGCCGTGCTTGCCGCTCCCAGCGAGTCGGTCACGGTGAACGAGACCGTCCGCGCGGCTGGGCTCGCTGAGGCGTCACTTGTAGCGAACTCCACGGATCGCAGCGCGGCCTGGTAGTTGGCCAGCGACGCCGCGCCGCTCAGCGTCAGCACGCCGTCGGTGGCGTCATAGCTGCCGGTGATCCCGTTCTGGTTGGTGAACGAGAGCGTGTCAGCGCCGGAGTCGAAGCCAGCGGTGATCGAGACTGTCGCGCCGGACATCGTGGCGTCGTCATCGTCGCTGATCGTCAGCGCGCTGGTGATCGGGACGGCCGCGCTCTGTGCCTGGTAGCTGAGCGGGGTCGTCTCGACATTCGAGATCACGGGCAGGTCGTCGACCCCGGTGACCGTGACCGTGACGGTCGCGGAATTCGAGGCCAGGTAACCATCGGAGACCGTGTAGCTGAAAGTGTCGGTCGCGTCCTGTCCCTGGGTCAGGCTCGCGAACTGGCCGTTGGGGTTGTACTCGATCGTGCCGTTCGCGTTGATCGACACCGAGCCCAGCGTGCCGGTGGTGTTGACCGACGCGACGTGCAATGTGAGACCATCGGCGTCGGTGTCGCTCGGGAGCACGCTGATGGCGATCGCGGTGTTCTTGCCTGTTGTCGCCGTGACGTTGCCGGCGACCGGCGGGCTTTCCTGCGTGACCGAGATCGTCCGCGACACGACATTGCTGAGGTTGCTGGCTGCTGACCCGTCGTTGACCTGGAAGCTGATCGTCCGCGTCGATTTCGCCGCGAGGGGGTTGGAATCGGCGTAGGTGACCGACCGCAGCGCGGCCTGGTAATCGGCCAGCGAGGCCGTGCCGGTCAGTGTCAGCACCCCGTTGCTCGCGTTATAGCTGCCGCTGATCCCGTTCTGGCTGATGAATCCGAGCGAGTCCGCGCTTGCGACAAGCCCCGAGCTGATCGTGACCGTCGCGCCGGACAGCGTGGTGGCGTCGGCCGAGCTCACCGTCAGGGTCGCGGTGACCGGCACTGGCGGGGCGCCGCCAGAGTACGCGAGCGCCGTGGACTCGATGTTCGCCAGCACCGGCGCCGTATGGGGCACCGGCACCACGACCGGGAACTCGACAAACGGCAGGCACTTGCCCGGGCTGGTGGTGTAGGTGAGCACGCCGATGACCGCAAGCGCGCAGAAGTAGACCGGCCCGGTCGACGACGGCAGCGTCAGGGCCAGCAGGTTCGCAGGCGTCTGGCAGTCCTTCAGCGCCGCCACCAGGAAGACGGCGTCAACGCGATCGACGCATAGATAGTGCGGGCCCGGGACAATCGTCACGGGCGTCTCTGCCTTCGTGCACTGTGCGGGGCTTGCGACGTACCGCATCAGCCCGCCGGCCTTCAGCGCGCACGCATAGTTCATCTGCACGGGAGCGGGTGGCGCCGCAGGCAACGGGGAGGCGCTGGCTTTCGGCATTACCACCGCCGTCGCGGCCGCAATCAGCAGAGCGAGAACTGACAATAGCGCCCAGCGACGAACGCTTCGCATCGCGATTCCCCCCCGGCCCGGCATACTGCGCGAGCCAGCCACGCCCAAATGAATTACTCGCAAAAGGGTAAAACCGGGCCGAAGATACACCCTGCTGCCCAGCGCCGCAAGCATGCCGTCACGCGTCGAGGGATATCCCCATTTCAGCGGAATATCGCAAAATAATGTGGGCGTATATGTGGCTGTCTGTGTTTCGGCATGTGCCTATTCAAGGAGCGGCGGTTATGGCAGCCGGGACCGGACGCCGGCTATCTCGTACAAGGCGATCGACGCGGCCACCCCGGCGTTCAGCGACTCGGTCGAGCCGGACATCGGGATCCGGACCAGCATGTCGCACGCGGCCGCGACCACTCGCGACAGCCCGCGCCCCTCGGATCCCACCACGAGCACCATGGGCCCGTCCGCGATGGTCATGTCACGGATGTCCGTGGTCCCCTCCGCGTCCAGGCCCGCCACGAACAACCCGGCCGACTTGTACGCCTCCAGCGTCCGGGTGAGGTTGGTCGCCCGCGCCACCGGCAGGCGCGCCAGCGCGCCGGCCGAGGCCTTCCACGCGCCCGCGGTAACTCCGGCGCTGCGTCGCGCGGGCACCACGACGCC
>JASHXJ010000642.1 GCA_030043595.1 Trebonia sp. | reverse complement strand
TCACGGGGCCGGACGCCCCCGTACAGGAAATGACCAGGTCAGCGGCTGCGATGGCGTCCGGAAGGCAGGCCAGGCTGGCAACATTGCCGCCGACACCCGCGGCCAGTCGCTCGGCACGAGCGCGGGTGCGGTTGGCGACGACGATGCGCGCGGCACCCGACCGCGCGGCCGTCGCCACGGCCAGCCCGCTCATCGCGCCTGCTCCGACCACGAGGACGTCGCGCCCGGCGAGCAGGAGGCCGCGCTGGGCAGCAGGCAGGGACCGTTCGGTGCCATGGGCGTGCTGTCCGGCAGCCGCCGTTCCCGCCAGGTCAAGCGCGGCAGCCGCCAGCTCGATCCCCACGCTGACCAGGCTGATCCCGAGCCTGTCGATGCCCGTCTCGGCGCGGGCCCGCTTGCCGGTCCGCAGTGCGAGCCTGCCGAGGTCGCGCAGCGACCTGCCCAGGGTTCCGGTGTCGCCCGCCAGCTTCAGTGCCGTGCGTACCTGGCCGAGTATCTGGTCCTCGCCCACGACCATCGAGTCGAGCCCGCTGGCCACGGCGAGCAGGTGCTGAACCGCGCGGTCCTCGTAGTGCACGTAGAGGCTCGCGGTCAGCTCGCCGGGCTGCATGCCGGAATAGCGGGCCAGCAGCTCGCACAGCCCGGTGACCGCGCCATGGAACCGGTGCACCTCCGCGTAGATCTCGACCCGGTTGCAGGTGGAGATGACGAAAGCTTCGGCGATATCCGGCAGGTGGGCGACGTCCCGCAGCAGCTTGCCGAGCGTGTCTCCGCTGACCGCGGCGCGTTCGAGGGTAGCGACAGGCGCGCTCTTGTGGTTGAGGCCGACTACGAGAACGCTCACAGCTGCACCGCCTACGCTTCCGCCGCCGCCGGATCCGTTACCTGCCCGAACCGCTCGGCGGACCGGCGCTGCGCGTGGAAGGCGAGGATCTGCAGCTCAATCGATAGGTCGACCTTACGCACATCGACGCCCTCAGGCACAGTCAATACCAGCGGGGCAAAGTTAAGAATGCTTGTGACTCCGGCCGCGACCAGCCGGTCACACACCCCCTGCGCCGCCGGGGCGGGCACCGCGATGACTCCGATCGCGATCGCGTGGGTGGCGACGACCGCCTCAAGTTCACTGACATGACGGACGACAACGGAGCCGAGTTCACGGCCCACCGTTGCCTGGTCGGTGTCGAGCACGGCCGCGATCCGGAACCCGCGGGTCACGAAGCCGCCGTAGTTCGCCAGGGCGCGGCCGAGGTTGCCCGCGCCGACGATGACCACGGGCCAGTTCTGGGTGAGCCCCAGGGCACGGGAGACCTGGTAGACGAGGTAGTCGACGTCATAGCCGACACCCCTGATCCCGTACGAGCCGAGGTAGGACAGGTCCTTGCGCAGCTTGGCTGAGTTGACGCCTGCCGCCGCCGCGAGCTCCTCGCTGGCGACCGTGCCCACGCCGCGCTCGGCCAGCGTGTACAGCGCACGCAGGTAGACCGGCAGCCTCGCCACGGTGGCCTCCGGGATGCCGCCCGGGGTAGGGCGCTCGGCGGACTGGCCGCCGGGCTCCTCGGCGGCGTCGGGCCGGCTGGCAACTCGTCGCACCCCGCCGGCGCGCAGCACCGGGCCGTCGGCCGCGGCCCCGGTGTCCGGGGGTTCCTCGTCGGCGATGTTGGTCCCGGCATTACCGGGTACTGCGGTATTACCGGCTGCTTCGGCGGAGCTGGGCGACTCGGCGGCACTGGACATGCGGCGCTCCCGGGGTGGACCGACGCCGTGGCGGGATCCCGCTGGCCGGCGGCCCGCTTGGAGTTGTGGCGTGTGAGGGCAGGCAGGCCGCCACCGATCCGTGCGCTCGACCGCGGCCGTTACTACCATACGTCGTTTGTGAATCGGTGCACAAAGTCAGCAGGGGCGCCGCGCCCCGGTCGGGCTGCCGGCGCCGATGCCCGGCCAGTCCCAGTTGCCGTCCCAGTTTCGAGGCACCTCAAATACACGAAACTTTTGTCGCAGGCGCCACATCCTAATCAGAATCGCCTAGCGCCACAGATATTTCACGGGCGCGGTTCCGCGGCGCGCGAATCATGGCGATAACCGCGCGACATTCACCCGAAGGCGACCGGGCCGGCTATTCCAGCGGATGGCGCGATCGAATCACGCGACACGTGCCCTGACAGCGCGGAAGGACGCGGCGGCCGAGGCGCTCAGGGCGCGCCGCGGGAGCCGGCGGCCAGCGCAGCGCGGAGGCGGTCTTCCGACACGCGCCAGAAGTCATGCTGCACCCCGTCCACCAGCGTGACCGGGATCCGGTCCCAGTACTCACGGAGGTCGTCCTCCGATCGCGTGATGTCACGCTCCTCCCAGGCGACCCCGAGATCGTCGGCCACCCGGCTGATGACGACGCGCGCGTCGTCGCACAGATGGCAGCCGGGGCGGCTCAGCAGCGTGATCCGCGGCTGCGTCACCTAGCTTCCTCCGTACCGTTGTCCCTGGTAGGCGGACTGATCCCAGTCCAGGGAGCGCGGCCGGGGGGAGCGGCTCTCCGGTACCGGGTAACGTTCGCCGCCCGGTCCTGCGTACCGGCTGCTGCCGCCTCCCGCGTGCCGGCCGCCGCCGTCCGCGGGCCGGCCGGCGCCGGGCTCGGGATACCTGCCGTTGCTCGGGGGGCCGGCGTAGCGCCCGTTGCCGACGGCGCCGGCAGACGGTGCCCATGCGCCGGATTCCGCTGACCGGGCCGCCGGGGTCAGCTGCGCCTCGCGCGCCGGCGCGGCCGCCTGCGGCGCGCCGAGCGCGGCGACTTTCGCGTATTTCAACCGCAGGTCGATGATGTTGGTCGCGAGCACGCATGCTCTGCGTTCAGCGGCGAATCGCTGAATATGCGGCTGCCGCTCGTGGCTCTCAAACGCGGCGCGATCCCGGTAAATTTCGTATATGATGCGCTGCATTGGCGCCTTCGGCACCACGTGGATGACGTATACGAGCGTGTCGGGCTCTGCCGTGCGGACGCCTTCGGCGGCTTGTTCGGCAAGACGGTCGAATTCCGCCGCCTTATCGTCGAGCAGTGTATAAATGGCAAGCCGCCCGTACGGACGCGGCGTAGCCGGCACGTCCCCATTCGCCCGCGCGGCCCCGTCGGATGGGGCGAATTCACCGATGGAAGAGGCTGCCCCCTGCGGCGCAGGCAAACGCCCGTACTGAGCGGACGCAGAAGTTCCGTTATATCCACCGTCTCCATAGGCGGCGCCAGACTGAACTGACGTGCCGTATCCGGTATCGGCGTACCCGGCAGCGGACTGCGCCGAAGCACCGTACGCGGAGCCGGCATACGCCCCGCCAGGCTGACCCTGACCGCCGTATCTGGTGTCCGCGTACCCGCCGGCGGGGTAAGCGGAGGTGCCATATCCGGGATCCGCATATCCCCCCGCGCCGGTGTAGCCGTAGGCAGCGCCGCCCTGACCTGCGCCGTACCCGGCGCTGGCGCCAGTCCCGGCGTCGCCGTAGCCGTTGTATCCAGGGCCGTTGTATCCTGGGCCGCCGTACCCGGAGGCGGTGTAGCCTCCGTAGCCGCCGGCATCGTGCCCGTTAGCTGGGTACCCACCGGTCTGGTAGCCAGGCCCCTGGCCGCCGTAGCCCTGGGCTCCGCCGCCGTAGCCCTGTCCGCCATAGGCCTGTCCGCCGTAGCCTTGCGTCCCGTAGGCCTGTCCGCCGTAGGCCGCGTCGCCGTACCCGCGGGCGCCGCCGAATCCCTGGTCACCATAGCCCTGCGTGGCAGGAGCCTGCCCCCCGTAGCCGCCGCCGGTGTAGCCGGCCTGGCCGCTTGGCCGCTGATAGCCGGTCCCCGCTGACTGCTCCCGCGCCGGCCGGTCCTGCCCGGACCAGTCCTGTGCAGGCCGATCCTGCGCAGGCCGGTCTTGCCACGGGTCGCGCCGGCTGTCCTGCCCGTCGCCGCGGCCCTCGTCCCACCCATCGTCGCGTCGCCGTCTACCCCTCATATCCGCTCCGCTCTCGATGCAGGCACTTCGCACCCCCCATTGTCCGGCAACTCGAGATCAGCCGTAGCGGGAACCGGCCGGCCAGGCCGGCCATGGCCAGATCGAGCGCCGGGCGCGGGAACCGCGCCCGGCGGGCAGGCAAGCAGGGCAGCTTCCGCCGCTACTTCTTGTTCCTGCGCTGAATTCGCGTCTTCTTGAGCAGCTTGCGGTGCTTCTTCTTGGCCATCCGCTTGCGGCGCTTCTTGATGACTGAGCCCATCAGGCCACCACCCTCCTCGGCACAACGGCAGACGGGCACGCCATCTCGCTCACCCGGAAGGGAGGCTGGGCACACGCCCGAAGTTACGGAACTGCGTGAACGCCAACCGCTCACGCAGTCCCCAAGCGTACCCGCTATCGCACAGCGCTGTTACGGCATGGTCCCTGATCAGCGCCCGGCGACCGGCGCGCGACTGTCCGGCGCCCGGCGCCCGGGTGCCGGTCGCCCGAGGCGACCGGTTTCCCGGATGCCGGACGGCCCGGATGAAGGGCCGACAGAACACATGCCCGCGGGTGCTGCGGCGGGTCCGGTCTCCCGCGCTCAGCAGCCAGCGGCAGTGGTCAGCCGGTCCCGACGAACGCGGCCCGCAGGTACTGGTTGACCGCCTGTTCAGGAACCCGGAAAGAACGACCGACCCGTATAGCTTCCAGCTCGCCCGAGTGCACCAGACGATAGACGGTCATCTTAGATACCCGCATGATCGTTGCTACTTCGGCGACTGTAAGGAATCTCACGTCGCTTAGGGGAGTTTCGGTTGCCATCATTGCCCTCTTCCGCGCGAAGCCGAGCACGCCT
>JASHXJ010000641.1 GCA_030043595.1 Trebonia sp. | reverse complement strand
ACAACCGGGCCGAATGCCGGGGATGCAAGGACGTCTGTCCTGTTTTCCCGCAGTCTGGCGTGATCTCCCGCCACGCGCGCGATGCTACACCCGGTGCGCAGACCGGCCGTACATGTGCATACCGCCGCGCCGCAGTGAGGCTGGTCGCGGAGTCTTCGTGTGCTCCGCCACTTCCTGTCGGGAATAGCGCCCTTACGCGGTAATCGTCAGCCGCCGTGTCAGCCGATGTTCACGGAGCTTGGATTTATCATCTCCAGATCCGCACAATCCTGTCCTTTCCCGCGGAGGCGAGCAGGCTTCCGTCCGGGCTAGCTCGGACTGTCAGCACGTTGAGGCCCCGTGGCAGCGGAAGCGAACGTTTCCGCGGAAACGTTACGGACGTGACTACCGGTAATCCGGACACGTGCTCTTTCTGCTGCAGGAGCGTGCATCGCAGCCGACCAGGCGCACCGCTGCCACGGGTACGCCGTTTGGCAAGCGCGACCTTGCGGGCGGAGACTCCACGTATGATCGGCGATCGCGGTGTGGATGTGGCGGCCGGTTCCGGCACGCTGCATGTCGCGCTGCTGGGCGGCTTCTGTGTTCGTGTCGGGAGCCGAGTGGTTCCTGGCTCGTGGCGGCTGCGGAAGTCCAAGACTCTGGTCAAGCTGCTGGCTCTCGCCGACGGCCACCGGGCGCACCGTGATGTGATTGCCGGGGTGCTCTGGCCCGGGCTGGACCCTGCCGCCGCGGCGAACAATCTGCACCAGGTGCTGCATGCGGCACGACGGGCGCTGGCATCGGATCGTGCGCTTTCAGCTGACGCGTTCCTCCTGCGGGACGACGTGGTGACCTTGTGGCCCGGCGGTGACCTCATCGTCGATGCCGACGTGTTCGCGGCGGCGGCCGGGCGGGCGCTGCGTTCTGGTTCTGTCCAGGACTATGAGGCCGCCCTGGAGCTTTACGTCGGTGAGCTTTTGCCGGAGGACCGCTACGCCGATTGGGCGGCACCCCATCGGGAACGACTGGCGGCTTTGCATGAGGCGCTGACGGCCGGACAGGCCCGCGCCCTGCTGGAACGTCGAAGACCCGAAGATGCGGTCGCTCTGCTTGAGCCTTTGGTCGCAGATCGCCCGAACGATGAACCGCTGCACCGCGTGCTCATGGAGGCGCTCGACCAGGCGGGGCGCCGGTGGGATGCGCTCGACGTCTACGGGCGCCTGTGCCGGGTGCTGGACGAGGAGTATGCGGCGGCTCCGGAGGCGGCGACGCTGGGTCTGTACCGGCGGATTCTTTCTGGGCAGAGTTCTGCTGGCCCGGCAGTGGTCTCCAATCTCCCGGCTGCGGTGACCAGCTTCATCGGGCGCCGGCGGGAGATCGCCGAATTGCTCGCCCTCGCCGGCCGCACGCGGCTGCTGACATTGAGCGGGCCCGGCGGCGCCGGCAAGACCCGGCTGGCGATCGAGGTCGCGAGGCGGCTGGCGAACGCCGGCGCGGTCCCCGACGGCGTGTGGCTCGTTGACCTGTCGGGGGTCCGGGACGGGCGGCTGATACCGGCGGCTGCCGCGGCATCTCTTGGGCTTGCGCTGACCGGCACCCGGCCTACCACGGCGGCCGTTGTGGAGCAGCTTGCCGACCGAAGAATGGTAGTGCTGCTCGACAACTGCGAGCATCTGCTCGCGGCCTGTGCAGAATTCGCTATGGCGCTGGTTGAGCGCTGTGCCGGCCTGGCTGTGCTGGCCACCAGCCGCGAGCCTTTGCGCCTGCCGGGCGAGGTGGTCTGGCGCGTCCCGTCCCTTGAGCTGCCCGACTTGCGGCTTCCTGCCGACCCGGCACGACTGGCCCGCCTGGACTCTGTCCAGCTGTTTCTCGATCGCGCCGGAAACGCATCACCAGCCTTCCGGCTCGACTCTGCGACTGCCCTGCCGGTCGCGCGCATCTGCCTGCGCCTGGACGGCATACCGCTGGCGCTTGAGCTGGCCGCTTCCAGGATCGCGCATCTGGCGGCCGCGGAGCTGGCCGCCCGCCTGGATGACGCGCTGGCCACGCTGGCCGGGCGGATCCATGGCGTGCCGGACCGGCAGGCTACCTTGGCGGCGACGCTGGATTGGAGCCATGACCTGCTGGCGGATGATGAGCGTGCGGTGTTTCGCCGCTTGTCGGTCTTCGCCGGAGGGTTCGGCCTCGACGCGGCTGAGCAGGTGTGCGCGGGCGGGTTGTCCGAACCGGTCGCCGCGGTGGTATCTCGGCTGGTGGACAAGTCCTTGGTTACCGTGGAGACGGGCGGCGACCAGGCCCGTTTCCGGCTGCTTGAGGTGATCCGGCAGTACGCGGCCAGCTGCCTTGCCTCATCGGGAGAGCTGGCCCGCCGCAAGCGCCGGCATGCCCTGTGGTACGCCAGCCGGGCGGAGTCTCTTGACCCTGACCGTGGCGGTGGCGTGGTTGGTGAGCCGAGCCCGTGGTTCGCGGTCGAAAGCGGGAACCTGCGGGCAGCGCTGTCGACGTCGTTGCGTGAGATGCCCGACCGGGCGCTCGTGATGGCGGTTGCGATGTGGCGCTCATGGATGGCGCGCGGGCTTCACGCCGAGGGACTGCGATGGCTGGCTCAAGCGCTGGAAGCCTGCCCAGCGCCATCGGCGCTGCGGGCCCGGGCGCTATTCGCGACCGCCGTATTGGAGGTCCGGCTGGGCCGGCCGTGGCGTGGCCCCGCCATCGGCGCCGAGATCGCGGCCCTCGGGCGCGACCTCGGCGATCCCGGCTCGATGGCCGAGGCGCTTCACCAGCAGTCGTTGCTCGCCTGGATGGCAGGCGAGTGGGGTGAGGCGGTCCAGCTGGCCAGCGAGGCGGGCAACGCGGCCCGCGGCCTGGCCAGCGTGCGGGCTTCGCACGAGCACCTGCGGGCTGTGATGGCGCTCTTCCGGGGCGAAGCTTCCGCGGCGCAGGCCCTGCTCAGCAACTCGCTGAGTGCCCTGGACCGCGTGCCACCCGACGCACCGCCCTTCTTTACGGTGTGCACCCCGGCCTGGTCGGTCGATTCCGTCGATGACCTGCTGTTTCCCGTCTTCGAGGAGACCATGCTGGTCGGCCGGCGTGTCGGCGCGGCGCAAAGTCGCGGCTACATCCTCGCCACCCAGGCAACGGCGGCCCGGATGGACGGACGTTTCGACGAGGCGGGGGTGATGCTTGACGAGGCCCTGCGGGTGTTCGAATCGCTGGGGGACCGTACGGGCCAGGCACACATCCTGGCGCAGCACGGGCACCTGCTGCGCAGCCGCGGCGATCCCGCTGCGGCCAGGGACTGCTTCCGGTCGGCCGCGGACCTGCGGGCGGACATTCCCGACCAGCGCGGCACGGCCATCGCACTGACCGGCGTCACGCTGGCGGAAGCGGCACTCGGTGACGGCCAGCGGGCGCGCGCGCTCGGTCATGAAGCATGCCGCATGCTGGACCGCTCGGGAGATCTTCCCGGCCACGCCGGCGCCCTGAACAACCTGGCTGTGGCCGAGCTCCTCACTGGCCGTCCGGGGCAGGCCATCGGCCTGATCGAGCGAGCGCTGGCGTTGCGCGCGATCCCCGGTGTTGGCTGGCACTACATCCTGCTCGCGGGCCTGCGCGAGATGTCGGGGGAGATCGCGGCAGCGGTGGCGGCGCTCGCCACGGCGCGGGGCTGTTTTGAGCAAATCGGCGAGCGGCGTGGCCTGGCG
>JASHXJ010000640.1 GCA_030043595.1 Trebonia sp. | reverse complement strand
ACCCGTGCACCTCAGGGGAGTGCAGGGTCAGCGTGAGCACCCGGTTGACGCCGGCCGTGACCAGCAGGTCGGCGACCAGACGGCCCCCGATGGAGATGCGCGGCGCGTCCTTCTTATCCGAGCGCGCGTACGAATAGTGCGACATCACCGCGGTGACCCGCGCGGCGGAGGCGCCCCGGGCCGCGTCCGCCATGAGCAGCAACTCGACGAGATGCTCCTGCACGGGCGGCACCAGCGGCTGGATCAGGTAGATGTCCCGCTCGCGGCAGTTGGCCTGCAGCTGCACCTCGAGGCAGTCGTTGGCGAACCGGGTCAGGCGCACCGGGCTGCGCGGCACGGACAGGTGCGCGCAGATCTCGTCGGCCAGGCCGGGGTGCGCGCTGCCGCTGAAGATCACGATCTCCGCGTTCACCGGGTGCCCTCGCCGTCCTGCCCGGGCGACCGGGTTGCCGCCCGCAGCGGCGGCAGGCCGAGCCGGGACCTTATCTCCTGCTGCACGACCTCCTTCGCCGGGCGGGCGTCCACCGTGATCACGTACTCCTTGCGCCGGAACAGGTCCAGCACGGGATTGGTCTTGCCGTGATACTCGCGCAACCGCACCGCGAGCGCGCCGGCGGTGTCGTCTTCCCGCGCCACAAGCTCTCCCCCGCACGAATCGCACTGGCCTGGCACGGCTGGACTGTCCGCGAGCAGGTTGTAGTCCATGCCGCACTTGGCGCACAGCCGGCGGCCGAACACCCGTCGGCGTACCTCGCTGTCCGGCATGTCGAGGTGGATCACCCCGTCGATGTCGTAGCTCTCGAGGAAGAACTCCGCCTGCCGCGCGTTGCGCGGGAAGCCGTCGATGATGAACCCGTAGTTCCAGTCATGCTCGGCCAGCCGCCGCTGCACCACGGACTCCGCCAGGTCGTCGCCCACGAGCTCCCCGGCCGCCATCACCCGCTGGACCTGGGCGCCCATCTTGGTGTGGTTGGTCACGTTCCACCGGAAGATGTCGCCGACGCTGATGTGCACGAGATCGAGGTCCGCGGCGAGCATCTCGCTCTGGGTGCCCTTGCCGCTGCCCTGCACGCCCATGATCACGTACTTGCGCATGACATCACCTTGGCACATGCTGCGCCCGCAGCGGTCCCGGCCCCGCGCGGGCGCGATACGCTCACGAGTATGAAAACCCCCGGCTCTGCCCCAGTATGGCGGTTCCTCGTCACGCCGCGGTGGCTAGGCTGGCATCTGCTGATGGTCGTGGCATTCTGGGGAATGCTGTGGCTCGGTGACTGGCAGCTGCACAGGGCCCTGGGTGGTAACGGCCTGAGCTGGGCGTACACGTTCGAGTGGCCGCTGTTCGCCTGTTTTTCCGTGGTGTTCTGGGCCAAGACGATCAGGGACGAGTTCCGTATCAGGCGGGCGGGCGTAGCGACCGGGGAGGACCTCACCGCGGCGGAGGCGGCGGCGACGGGAGACCTGGGCGCGCTGCCGGCCGGGATCGGCATCCAGCAGGTCGAGGAGCCCGCCGACGACTCGGACGACGAGGAGCTCGCCCGGTACAACGCGTACCTCGCCCGGCTGAACGCCGAGGTCAAGGGCCACGGCAAGTGGCACGGGTTCCGCTGACATACCGATACATGAGGACATGAGGACATGAGGAGGCGCCCGAGATGCAGGCGGCTGTGCTGCGCTACCGGGTGATGGCGTTCATCACCGGAGTACTGATCATCGTCGTGGTCTTCGCCGGCATCCCGCTGCAGATCTGGGGCCACAACACGATCATCGCCGACCAGGTGGCCACGGTACACGGCGTCCTTTACCTGGTGTACATCGTGTTCGCGTTCATGCTGGCCAGCAAGCTGCACATGAAGCCGAAGCCCACCGTGATCCTGCTGCTGGCCGGCACCGTCCCGGTGATGACGTTCGTCGTCGAGCGCTGGATGACCCGCCGGTACATCAACCCGGCGCTCGCCGAGCAGTCTCCCGCGGCAGCGCCCGTGAGTTCGTGAGCGCGCAGCACTACTTCGCGGCCCGGCCGGAGGCGGCGCACCACCCGGGCCTGGTGCGGGTGGTACTGCCGGACACCTACCTGGAGCTGCGGACCGATTCGGGGGTGTTCTCCCCCGGCCGTCTCGACCCGGGCACCCGGTTCCTGCTCGAGGAGGCGCCCGCGCCACCGTCCGAAGGCGACCTGCTCGACCTCGGGTGCGGCTACGGCCCGGTGGCCTGCGTGCTGGCGCGCCGCGCCCCGGCGGCGACGGTGTGGGCGGTCGACGTGAACGAGCGCGCGCTTGACCTGTGCGCCGCCAACGCGGCGGACGCCGGCCTGGGCAACGTCCGCTGCCGTACCCCGGACTCGGCGGACATACCGCGGCGATTCGCCGGGATATGGTCGAACCCGCCGGTGCGGATCGGCAAGGCGGCGCTGCACGACCTGCTGGCGCGCTGGCTGGAGCGGCTCGCGCCGGGTGCGCAGGCCTGCCTGGTGATGGGCCGCAACCTCGGCGCGGACTCGCTGCACTCCTGGCTGGCGGCGCAAGGCTGGCCCGTGACCCGCCTCGCCGCACGGAGCGGCTACCGCCTGCTCCTCATCGATGACACCGAACGAGCGGCAGTGACTGCCCCATGACAGCAGACTCCGCTGTGCCCGCCGCGGCCCCCGGCGGCCCGCCGCGGCAGCTGCGGCCCACCGACGTCAAGCGCCTGAACCGCGAGTGGCGGCGGCAGACGGAGGGCCGGCTCGCGCTGCTGCTGGACTCGGTCAGCCAGCCGTTCAACGTCGGCTCGATCGTGCGGACCGCCGCCGCCTTCGGCGCGGAATGCGTCTGGCTCTGCGGCAACACTCCCCCGCTCGACCTGCCGTCGGTGGGCAAGACCGCGCTCGGCACGGACCGCTTCCTCGAGTCCTTCCGCGAGCCGTCCCCGGCCGCGGCGGCGAAAGCCGCCGCGGCGGCGGGCTTCCGCGTGGTCGCCGTGGAACTGGCCTCGGGCGCGGTGCCGCTGGCGGAGGCGGCGCTGGCCGGAGACGTCTGCCTGGCCATCGGAAACGAGGACCACGGCTGCTCTCCCGCGCTGCTCGCGGCGGCGGCCGCGGTGGCCTATATCCCGCAGATCGGCCGGGTCGGCTCGCTGAACGTCGCGGTGGCCGCCGCGATCGCGATGGCGGAAGCCCGCCGCCGCGAATGGCACCCGGGAGCCTGACCGGGCGGTGGCGTGGCGGAGAGGTAACGGCTACCCGGTCCTTGTGTGGCTGACACGCGGAATTAACCGGATGACGGGCGGAGCCGGGCATAATCGCGAGTGTGGCAGTACCTTACCTGGATCATCCGCTGCCGGCAGCGTTCGCGCACCGCGGCGGGGCAGCACACAACCCGGAGAACTCCTGGCCGGCCTTCGAGTACGCGGTGCAGCTCGGCTACGCGTACCTGGAGACCGACGCGCGCTCCACGTCCGACGGCGCGCTCCTGTCGTTTCACGACGCGACCCTGGACCGGGTCACCGATCGCACCGGCCAGGTCTCCAGGCTGACCTACAAGGAAGTGTCCGCCGCGCGGATCGCCGGTAAGGAGCCAATCCCGCTGATCGAGGACCTGCTTGGCACCTTCGGGGAGCTGCGGTTCAACATCGACCTCAAGGACTCGGGCACGATCGAGCCGCTGGCTCGCGTGCTCAAACGGACCGGGGCGTGGGACCGGGTGTGCGTGACGTCGTTCTCCGGCAGGCGGCTGCTCGCGGCGCAGAAGACCCTCGACCATCCGGTCTGCCTGGCGGTCACGCCCGCCGCGATCGCGGCCGTGCGGTACGCCGGGCACCCGGGCAAGGCGATGGCCGCCCGGCTGGCTCGTTCCGGCGCGCAGTGCGCCCAGGTTCCCAGGCAGATCGCGACAAGGACGTTCATCCGCCGGTCGCACGAGCTCGGGCTGCAGGTCCACGTGTGGACGCTGAACACCCGTGAGGAGATCGAGCACGCGCTCGATCTGGGCGCCGACGGCGTGATGACCGACGAGGTCGCGCTGCTGCGGGACATCCTCACCGAACGTGGCCAGTGGAACCCGCGGGTGGGTGCCCAGCCCCGGCAGGCTTAGCCGCGGCGAAACCGCGCGCGACCGCGCCCTCGCACGGCGAAACACGCTCGAAACGGGATTGGATACTCCCGGCAACGGGAATCTTGACCGCGTATCCAGTGTTGCCGATAGAGATCGCCAACCGCCTGGGGAGGCAGTAAGTAATGGCCGAACGCGCACTTCGCGGAACCCGACTCGGCGCGACCAGCTACGAGAACGACCGGAACACGGACCTGGCACCCCGCCAGGAGGTCCCGTTCGACTGCCCGAACGGGCACCATTTTAGCGTGCCCTTCGCCGCCGAGGCGGAACTGCCCCCCATGTGGGAGTGCCGTGTCTGCGGGGCCATGGCCACCGCGAGCACCGGCCAGTCGCCGTCGCCCAAGAAGGTGAAGCCGCCGCGCAGCCACTGGGACATGCTCATGGAGCGGCGCACCGTCGAGGATCTGGAAGCTGTTCTCGCCGAGCGCCTCGAGGTCATCAGGGAGCGGCGCGCCCTGGAGGGCCGCGCCATCGCCGAGGCCGCGGACCGCGCCGAGCGGCGCAGCGCCTAGGACCGGCCCGGTGTCAGCGGCGGACGCTCGCCGCTGAGCGCCCGCGGAGCCGGGCCGCTACGCCCCATTGCGCGACCCGGAAGAAGGCCTCGCGGATGACGGCGTTGCTCATCTTCGACGAACCGCGCTCGCGTTCGACGAACGTGATCGGCACCTCGACGAGCTTCAGGCCCGATTGCAGGACCCGCAGGGTCATGTCGATCTGGAAGCAGTAGCCGGCGGACTGGACGTTGTTCAGGTCGATCTTCTGCAGCGTCGCCGCCCGGTACACCCGGAAGCCGCCGGTCGCGTCCCTGACGCCGATGCCGAGCATCAGCCGGTTGTAGATGTTGGCGCCGCGGGACAGGAACTCACGGGACTTCGGCCAGTTGACCACGGTGCCGCCGGGCACGTAACGGGAGCCGATCACCGCGTCGGCGCCGTCATCGAGCGCCGTGAGCAGCCGGGGCAGGTCTTCCGGCCGGTGCGAGCCGTCCGCGTCCATCTCGACGACCACGTCGTAGCCGCGCTCGAGCGCCCAGCTGAAGCCGGCGACGTACGCACGGCCGAGCCCCGCCTTCTCCGTACGGTGCATGACCTGGACGTGCCTGTCGGTCTCGGCGAGCTTATCGGCCAGGTCCCCGGTGCCGTCGGGACTGTTGTCATCAACGACGAGCAGGTCCGCGTCCGGCACCGCCTCCCTGATCCGTCCGGCCATGATCTCGAGGTTCTGCCGCTCGTTGTACGTCGGCATGACGATAATCACGCGGCTCGTGCCCGAAGCCGACTCTGCCATTGCCAGTCTTCACCTTCTCTGTCCAGCGACGTCAGTGGAAGAGGGCCCGGGCGGCGCCTTCGGTCCGGAGTCGTCCCGTCGGCAACGAGAACAGCCTCCGTTGTCTACTGAGCCACCCGGGCCCTTTCCAGGCCCAACCCCCTGACAGCCGGACATGCGCACCGGCTAGCTTCTGCCGCGACCGGCCCCCGGAAACTGGGTCCCCGGAGACTGGCTGTCTCCGTCCCCCGCCGAACGCGCCACCCATGCTACCTGCTTCATGCCAGACACTCCCGCCAGGCGAGCCCTGTGCCGGACTGTCCCCAAAACTTACCGCTGATCCGTCCAATGTCAACTCGCGGGCACGCCCAGGCATGGACGTTAACTACTGAGGGAAGGTAACGAATTACGCTGAGTTACAGCAGCGCTTCGGGCACACGGGGCAGCGCAGGAAGTGACTGGGGGGAGCACTTTGCGTAAAACAGTGCGCACAGCGCTGATTTGTACGTCGGGCGCGATAGTCGTCGCGGGTGCGACCGTAGGGGGCATCTACGCGAGCGGCGGTTTCCAGTCGCACGGACAGCCGGCCAGCAGCCCGGCGCACGTGGCGGCGGCCAGGCACATCCCGGCACGGCCCGTGCCGCCGCTGCGGCTGCTGTCCGTCAGCCCGGCGAACGGCACCCAGGACGTCGACGGCGCCGATGGCATCACCGTCGCGCTGAGCAAGCCGCTGCCCGCCGGGGCGGCCCTTCCCCAGCTGTCGCCGGACATCGCCGGGACCTGGCAGCAGGCCGGCGACAGCCTGGTGTTCACGCCGCAGGTCGGTTTCACCGCCGGCACCCGGGTGACAGTGACGGTGCCCGCGGCAGACGGCACGGTCCGTTCCGGATATAAATCGACTTTTACCACCGCCCCGTACTCCGTCCTGCGGCTGCAGGAACTGCTCGCCCAGCTCGGCTACCTGCCGATGACATGGACGCCGGACGGCGGGGAAGCGATCCAGGCGAGCAGCCCCTCCGCGCAGCTGGAGGCGGCCTACGATGCCCCGGCCGGGACGTTCCGCTTCCAGGGCGGCTACCCGAAGGAGCTGTACTCGTTCTGGCAGGAGGGCAGCGACAACCTGCTGCTCAAGGGCGCGATCACCGGCTTCGAGGGCGACCACGGCATGACCACCGACGGGGTCGCCAGCGCGCAGGTGTGGGCGGCGGTGATCAAGGCGGCGGAGACCGGTCAGCGCAACACGGACGGCTACAGTTACGCGATCGCCAACCAGGACCTGCCGGAGACGCTGACGATCTGGCACAACGGGCGCGAGGTGTTCAGCAGCCCGACCAACACCGGCGTATCCGTCGCGCCCACCCCGGTCGGCACGTTCCCCGTCTACCTGAAGCTGCCCTACCAGGTCATGAGCGGGTACAACCCGGACGGGTCGTATTACGCGGACCCGGTCCAGTGGGTGTCGTACTTCTCTGGCGGCTCCGCGGTGCACTACATCGCGCGCGGCTCCTACGGCTGGCCGCAGAGCCTGGGCTGCGTGGAGCTGCCCTACACCGCGGCCGAGCAGGCCTACCCCATCCTGCCCTACGGCACGCTGGTGACGGTCACCCCGTAGCCGCGGCGCGGGGCGTTCCCAGGTCGCTGACCGCGCGATCGCCTCGGTAGGGCGCGAACCGGTCGCGCACCGCGGGATCGTGGCCGGCGACCAGCCACGTGCGCGGCTGCGCGGCGAGCCCGGCGAGCAGGTCGTAGGCCCGGTACATGCCGGGCAGGTCGGCGGCGATGGCGAAGGGGCGGTCCCGTTCGACCTCCTCGTAGAAGTGCACCGCGTCGGAGGCGAGCACGACCGTGCCCGCCGCCGTCGCCGCGGTCACGATCAGCTCCCC
>JASHXJ010000639.1 GCA_030043595.1 Trebonia sp. | reverse complement strand
GCCATCGAGACTCCCCCCGGTTGGGGACATGCGAAGGGATCACCTGCCAGTCCCTGTGACGTCCGGCGGCTGACGCAGACGCGGGCGAGGCATGGGGCTGCAGACCACTACGGTCTAAAGATCGTAGACCGGCCCGGACGGGCGCACCAGCCTCGGCTCGCAGGCCAGCCCCTTTCCGTGGACGTGGTCCAGAGCCTGGAATCAGGCCAGCTGGCCGACGCATCTGATGCATCCACCGGAACTGCGACGGGAGGTCATCATGCCCAGCCTGTGCCGGACGTAACGCAGGTCCCGTGGCAGCGGTCGCACGCTACCTGACAGACACCAGTGGCAACCTGCGGCGACATCGAGGTCCAACTCAGATGGGCGACCCGCAGCAGCAGCGCGGACCTCGGTCACTTGGCAGGGGTGCCTGTGAGGTGGCGGTCGATCCAGGCGCTGATCGCTGCTGCCGTGTCTTCGGGAGTGCCGTTGCTGGTGTCAAAGCGGTCGGGGATGTTGCGGCGGAGCCAGCGGCCGAACTCGACCTGCTCGTCGGTGTCGCGGCTTCGCCAGGGCGGACGCGCGTTGATGCGGGCGCGCCGCAGGTCGTCCGGGCAGTCGAGCGCGAAGAAGCGGACATCGCCGGTCCACCGGCGGGCGGGAAGGTCCCGGAGGTGGCCGGGGATGAAGGGGCCGAGCAGTACCGTGGGCATCCCGGCCTGGGCGACGCCGTGGGCGACGGCGAGCCACGCGTCAAGGAATGCGGTCCAGTTGATCGGCTGGCCGCCGCTGAGCGCGCCGGCGGAATCAAGAAGCAGGTCAGCGTCAAAGGTGATGCAGCGGCCCCGCAGCCTGCGGGCTAGTGGCGCCAGGACGGCGGTCTTGCCTGAGCAGGAGGCGCCGGTGACGATGAACAGAGGCCCGACTACGGCCTCATCCAGGCGTCCGCACCGCGGGCAGACCGCGTGCCCGTCGCGCGGCTCCATGGCGACCGGGGTGTCGCAGGACTGGCAGTAGTGCACCCGGACAGCATGCCCTGCGGGGAAGACTGCCCGAAACAGGATTCACGCCGTGAAGCCCCGGCGTGCCGGTGCTGGAGGCGGTGGCCGCCGCCGTCTGGTCGTCGGGGAGTGTGACGACTCGCGATGATCTTGTGGTGGCCGCTGGCCACAGCGCAGACCCCGGCCGCTGGCTGGGGATATCCAGGTGAGCTGATGACCCGGCCGGGGCTCGTTTGCGCCGGGTGGAGCCGCGGTACCGGTACCGGGCCCGGGCGTTCGTGCTGGGCCTGCTGGCGGAACTGCCGCGGAAGAACTTCCGGGCAATCGCCGAGGACGCCGGGGATGCCACGCCGGACCGGATGCAGCACCTGCTCGCGCGCGCCAGGCGGGACGCCGACGGCGTCCGCGACGATCTGAGCGGTTATGTCATCGGGCACCTGGGCGATCCGGGCGCGGTGCTGGTGGCCGGTGAGACGGCAGACGTCAAGAAGGGCAGCGCCACGGCGGGCGTGCAGCGGCAGTACGCCGGCACCGCCGGGCGGAAGCGGGCCGTCACCGCGAAGGTGCCGTTCACCTGGATCGCCGTGCCCGCCGGGGCCGGGCACACCATCCGCGCCGGTCACCTCGCGGCCCGGCTGCCCGGGAAAGCCTGGCAGCGACTACCGGCAGGCGACAGCGCAAAGGGCCACCGCTGGTACGAACGGGCCTGGATCACCATCCGCGACCCCGGCCCCCGGACACCGGTACCTGCTGATCCGCCGGAACCGCAGCACCGGGGAACTGGCCTTAGCTGATCGCACAAGTCACCGGCCAGCCGGTGCCCGGAATGGGTGAACGGATTTCAGCAGGTAGGCCGGCAATGGTCGTCGCACCCTCAACTCGCCAGTCGTGCGGCCGTCGCGACGAACACCGCCATATGTGCCTGGAATTCCGCGTCCAGTTTCTCGACTTCAGCCTTATCCCGGGCGGGCAACACGGCAGCAACGTGCCGGAAAGCGGCCTCGGCCAGCTCACGTAGCGCGGGGTCGTCGATGACCAGCAGCATCCGGAACTTGGCGGTCTCAGCCACGGCGCCAAGGCGGTCGGCCTCGGCGTAGGCCATGTGATAGTCGGAGACCGCTTCATCGCGGTCGGGCTGACGGTCTTTGCGGTTCCTGCGGAACCAGACCGCGATCACCGAGCGCCGAAGGTCGGAGACCGCCGCGGCGAATTCGCTGCACGCAGTCAGCCGGTCTTGCCGCAGCCGCTCCTGCCGCGCGACGGCCTGCGATCGCCGGGTGGCTTTCTGCTGGAACCAGTAAGTGCTGAAGGAGCCGAGGAGCGTCCCGGCCACCGCTATCAGACTCGCCGCAACAGCGCTCACCATACGAGTTGACCACAGTAAGGCCAGCCACCGTAGCCAGCGCACTGAACCGGTCTGGGTCAAAGGCGTGACCGGCCTCGCGTGGCCGCTGCGGCGCAAAGCGCCACGGCGCGCCAGAGGCAGCGCGTCCCCTGTGCGGCAGAACCGGACGTTCGATTGCGATCGCGGGTGGCACCGTCGATCATTTACTGCGAAGCACCTCCGAACTGTGCCCGGAAGTTGTCTCGGGTAGCCACGCGTCTGAGGGAGAGCATCTGGATGCCTGACCCTAACGGGAACGTCACACCGCGGACCTCGGCCCGGAATAGCTCCAGGCAGCGTTACGGCGCGGATGAACTGGGCCGCCTCTGGTCACACTATTCCGATGAAAATACGTTGCTAGTTCAGCGCGGGAATTTCTTCCTGGTGGCTGAGTCAATGATGCTGGTGGCTTATACTGGAGTACTCAGCATAAGCGTGCATCTGGACATTGACCGGCTACTCATAGCTCAAGTCATTGCAGCATTCGGCGTCAGTCTCGCTGTGATATGGACGCTCATAAGCCATTGGCATCTTGCATATATTAACCACATTCGGGAGCGAGCTGAAAGTCGCCTGCGCGAGTATGGGGAAACCCGGCAGTCCTGGCTTGAAGGCCGACATGGCTGGCAGAAAGCGCTCCCTATCAACGAACTCATTGCCTACGTCGTCCCGATGCTGTCCGGCGTCATGTGGGCGATACTGCTGCTGATCGCGCTCTTATTATGACAACCGCGCTGCCACCGGTCATCGCCGTATTCCCTCGACAGGACGTCGCACGCCCACCGTTTCCGAGTGCTCCCTTGCGGGCTCAATGAGGAAGTCGTAGACGATGCCTTACCTGAGTTGGGCCACGATCGGGGGTGCTGAGCGGGTCAGCACCTGTCTGACGTGCAGTTTCGCGGTGCGGCAGGGCAGCAGTTGCGCACTAAACTCGGCCTGCGGGTCGGCTCACCCCGGGATACGCGCCTGACCCGCAGTCGAACGGTCAGCGGGCGTACTGTTTCGGCGCCTGGCTGAGTTAGGGTGACCCGCGAAGGCCGCGAGCAGGCACGTTCTCGGCTGCAGGCGCCCGGCAGGCGAGCGCTAGGGCCAGGCCCTAGCCGCCGATTTGTTGCTCCGGCTGCTATCTGCCTGCTACTCTCATTCCACTAAGCCCTTAGTGGAATAGGTGATACATGATCGAGTTCCAGCTCGACGAGACGTCGGGGGTCGCGACCTATCTGCAGCTGGTACAGCAGGTGCACCAGGCGCTGCGGATGGGGATGCTGGAGCCGGGCGACCAGTTGCCGACCGCCCAGCAGGTGGTCGCCAGGCTGGCCATCAACCCGAACACGGTGCACAAGGCCTACCGGGAACTGGAGCGGGCGGGGCTGGTGCGCGCCCGGCCTGGGCTTGGCACCTTCGTCACCCGGGTGCCGTCCGGGGCTGCCCCTGTCACGCAGGCCCGGTTCCTCGCCGAGCTGACCGGCTGGCTTCGCTCGGCGCGGTCGGCGGGGCTTGGCCCGGATGACGTCGAGGCGATCTACCGGACCGCGTTCCGGGACTGTTTCGCCGAGGGGGTCGCGTGAGCGTCGTCATCCAGGCCGGCGGCCTGGGCAAGGCCTACCGGCGGAGCTGGGCGCTGCGCGACTGCACGCTGGCCATCCCCGAAGGCCATGTCGTGGGTCTCGTCGGCCCGAACGGCGCGGGCAAGACCACCTTGCTGCGGCTGGCGGCCGGGATGCTCACGCCGACCCGCGGCACGATCACCGTCTTCGGCCAGCGGCCGGCTGCCGGGCCGGCGCAGCTGGCCCGGGTCGGCTTCGTCGCCCAGGACACTCCCGCCTACGCCAGGATGACAGTGGCCGACCATCTCCGTCTCGGCGCCTGGCTCAACCCCGGCTGGGATGAACGCCTGGCGCGGCGCCGGATCGCGCAGCTCGGCCTGGACCGCAAGCAGCGGGCCGGGTCACTGTCTGGCGGGCAGCGGGCCCAGCTCGCCCTCACCCTGGCGCTGGCCAAGCGGCCCGGGCTGCTGATCTTGGACGAGCCGGTTGCCGCTCTGGACCCGCTGGCCCGCCGCGAGTTCCTGCAGGGCCTGATGGAGGCGGTCGCCGAGCAGGAGCTCAGCGTCGTGCTGTCCTCGCACCTGGTCGCCGACCTGGAGCGGGTCTGCGACTACCTGATCGTGCTGGTGGCCTCCCAGGTCCGGGCCGCGGGAGAGGTCAGCGAACTGCTGGCCTCGCATCGCCGCCTGTCCGGGCCGCGCCGTGACCCCGGCCGCCTCCCGGCGAACCAGGAAGTCATCACCGAAAGCCACACAGATAAACAGAGCAGCCTGCTGATCCGCACGGACGGGCCGGTCCTCGACCCGGCCTGGAGCGTGCAGCCGGTCAGCCTGGAGGACCTGGTGCTGGCCTACATGAGCCGGGCACGCGATGGCAGCCCGGCCCGCCCGCAGCAACTGAAAGTGGTGTCATGATCCGGCTCAGCTTGCTTCAGTTCCGCGTCCAGGCCATCATCGCCCTCGCCGCGATGGCAGCGTACGCGGTGCTGCTCGTGGCCACCGGGCCGCACCTGGCCCGCCTGTTCGCCGTCGACGGGCTCGACGGCTGCCATGGCGGCGGCTGCGCGAACTTTGCCGACTACTTCACCGGGTCGCTCGTCACCAGCCCGTATTCGGTGCTGATCCTGCTCAGCGCCGGGATCATCCTGCTGGCCCCCGCCGTCATCGGCCTGTTCTGGGGCGCACCGCTGATCGCCCGCGAGCTGGAGACCGGGACCGCCGCCCTGGCCTGGAACCAGTCCGTCACCCGGACCCGGTGGCTGGCCGTCAAGCTCACCACCGGCGCCCTGACCGCCATGGCCGTCACCGAGGCGCTGTGCCTCATGCAGACCTGGTGGGAAGCGCCGATCAGCCAGGCCGTCGCCGACGGCGCCACTGCCGGCGTCGCCCAGAGCCGGTTCAGCCAGCTGGACTTCGCCACCCACGGCATCACCCCGCTCGGCTACGCCGCGTTCGCCTTCGCCCTCGGCGTCACCGCCGGGGCGCTGATCCGCCGCACCCTCCCGGCCATGGCCGTCACCCTGGCCATCTTCGCCGCCCTCCAGGTCGCCATGCCGCTGTGGGTCCGCCCCAACCTCGCCCCGCCCGACCACACGGTCAACCCGGTCACCTCGCTGGGGAACGCCCTAGCGTCACAGACCGGCCCGGGCGGCGACACCTTCACGCTCTACGCCAACAGCATCCCCGGCCAGCCCGGCGCCTGGCTCCTGTCCAGCGGGCCCGTCAACGCCGCCGGGCAGGAAACCAGCACCACCCCGGCCGCCTGCACATCGGCAGGAAACACCGGACCGAGCGCGGGCGCGAACGGAGGCGCCAGCCCACCGGGACAGGGCCCTCCCGCCTTCGTTGCCTGCCTGGCCAGCCACGGCATCAGGGAAGCCATCACCTACCAGCCCGCCAGCCGCTATTGGCGCTTCCAGGCGACCGAGACCGCGATCTACCTCGCCCTGGCCCTAGCGATGGCCGGGTACTGCTTCCGGCGGCTCAGCCGCCGTCCCTCCTGACCTTGTCGGCTGACCTGGCGCAGGTTACCGTCATGGCGTGGCTGACCTG
>JASHXJ010000638.1 GCA_030043595.1 Trebonia sp. | reverse complement strand
GTGAAGTACGAGGCCTTGGCCGAGAACGTCACCGGCCGGTCAAGCATCAGCGGCAGGAAGATCGAATCGATGAGCGACACGTGATTGGCCGCCAGGATCGCGCCGCCGGAGGCCGGGATGTTCTCCGCCCCCGTCACTTTCGGCCGCCCGATCGCGTGCAGGAACGGACCGGCCACGATGCGCGAAAGCTGATACTGCAAACGGTCACTTCCTGCTCACCGGGGGGATGTCAGCATGGCGCTATTATCCTAAGAGCATTAGGTGCTACGCGGATAGACAGCGGGAAAGCCATATCGAGCGATTCTCCGTCAGCTCCTACTGGCATTGATCTGCTACAGGTCACTGTGAGGTTGGCAGCGCAGCCAGTGCCAACCTGGTGCAGTTTGACATGTGCACCGCTCCTGATCATCCTGAGCGCACGAAGAAAAGTCAGCTTCGGCGCGTGCCGCAGGAGCACCGCGTCGAGCAGGCCGTCGTTAGGAGAGGCGCTCGGCGCGACCTTCATCCCCGCACCAAAGTAAGGGATATTCGCGATCACCACGCCATAGCCTGGAAATTCCTGCGGTGTGCTGAGTGCGTCCGCGGCTGGCACGGGACCTGTACTGTCAATGGTGAACGTCGCCGGTTTCCATCCGGCGAGCGCATACAGCGCGGAAACTGGATAGACAAGTGGTCCGCTGATCAGCCGGAAGTTGTTGGCAATGTGCCCGGCCATCGAGGCAACGCCGATATATATGCTCCCCGCCACAATCACCTGAGTTCCGTCTGCGCCAGCCAGCTCGATCAGGTCCATCGGACAGGGCTGCCCTCGGAGCAGCAACGTGGCGGCGTCAGCCGAGCCGAACGGAATGCCATACGTACGAGCTAAATCATTGCCGCGCCCAGCTGGGATAATGGCGATCACACCGTCACCTTCCGGCTTTGCCTGAGCTACGGCGCCTGCGATTGTGGCCGCCATTCCGTCTCCGCCGACCGCGACCACATGATCCCCCCGCCCTGCCGCCTCGGCGGCCAGCGCGCCTGCGTCCTTCAGGCTGCTGCTGTAGCGAGTCAGGTAGCGGGTACCAGCCGCGTCCAATACGGCCTGAATCGTTTGCAGCCGCTGCGGAGCCTTTCCGCCGTCCGCGGCGGGATTAACCACTATGGTGAATGTAGTGCCCATTAAGACCTCCGTTGCTGGATCTTGGCACGTATTACTCTAGTCTCGGGCGTTCTGCCAGGATCTCGGCTAGCCGGCGAAAGCCGGCGTCGAGGTCGGTGCCGGGCTCGGCGATCAGCTGGACGGCGACGTGGTCCGCGCCGGCGGCGTGATGTTCCTCGAAGCGCTGCCTGATCCGCGCGTCATCGCCCGAGACGACGAGCGCGTCGATCAGGCGGTCACTGCCCTCGCCGGCCACGTCCGCCGCGGTGAAGCCGAGCCGCTGCAGGTTCGCCGTGTAGTTCGACAAGCGCAGGTAGGGCCGCACCGACGGGCGGCCGATCGCCCGTGCGCGGGCCGGTTCCGCTTCCAGGACGACGCGCTGCTCGGGCGCGAGCAGCTTGCCCGCGCCGAGAATCTCACGGGCCAGCCGCGAGTGCCCGGGCGTGACCAGGTAGGGGTGCGCCCCGGCCGTGCGCGTCCCGGCCAGCCGCAGCACCCTCGGCCCGAGCGCAGCCAGAATCAGCCGCCCGGCCGGCACCCCCTCGGCGTCCAGCACGTCGAGGTACTCAACGAGCGTCTGGTAGGGGGAGTGGTACGTGGCGGTGGACTCGGGATGGCCGACCCCGATGCCGAGCAGGAACCGTCCGGGGTGGGCAGCCTCGATGCGGTGGTACGAACGTGCGACCTCGACGGCGTCGGCCCGCCAGACGTTGACGATGCCGGTCGCCACCTTGATCGTGCTCGTCGCGTCCAGGATCGCCTCGACGTGCGACAACCCGGCTGGCGGCGACCCGCCCTCCCACACCGTCCCGTACCCGAGCGACTCCAGGACGCGGGCCCGCTCGGTCGTCAGCAGCACCGCGCGCCCGAAGACGCCGTAACGCCCCAGTTCCATGATCATCTGCCTTCGCTTCCGCGTGGAACGTGTATTAGCCTGCAAATCTAGTAGGGATTACCTTAAAGGCGGTGGTGTCATGAGTTTCGGGATCTCGCTGATGACTTCGGCGCCGGCCTCGGCACTGGGCGGCGCGGACGCGCTGAGCTTCGTGATCGAGCGCGCCCGCGAGGCCGAAGCGGCCGGGGTGGACGACATCTGGCTCAACCAGGGGATCGACCTCGACGGCATCACCGTCGCCGCCCTGGTGGCGCGTGAGGTCCCGCGCGTCATCATCGGAATCGCCGCCGTGCCCATGTACCCCCGCCACCCGGTCACGCTCGCCAGCCAGGCCAAGGCGGCGCAGCTCGCCGCCGGCGGGCGGTTCGCCCTGGGCATCGGGCTCGGCCACAAGGCACAGGTGGAGGGCGTGTTCGGCGTGCCGTTCGACCGGCCCATCAGGCACCTGCGCGACTACCTGCGGATAGTGCGCTCACTGCTCGACACAGGGACCGCCGAGGTCCGGGGCGCGACGGTCACCGCGGACTTGTCGAACGTGCCGCCGGCCGTCCTTCGCGGCGGCGTGACGCCGCGGGTCCCGCTGCTTGTCGCCGCCATGGGACCGCAGGCCCTGCGGGCGGCCGGCGAACTCGCCGACGGCACGCTGCCCTACCTCGCCGGACCTGGTTCCCTGGAATCCCTGATCGTCCCCGCCATCACCGCCGCCGCGGCGGCCGCGGGCCGCCCGGCGCCGCGGGTCGCCGCGGGAGTGCCTGCCTCGGTGACCGCCGACCCCGACGGCGCGCG
>JASHXJ010000637.1 GCA_030043595.1 Trebonia sp. | reverse complement strand
CGGGCGGGTGCGTCGCTGCTTGTGGTGCTGAACGCCTCGCCGTACGAGCGCGGCAAGGACGACGTGCGGCTGGAGCTGTGCGTGCGCCGGGCGCGTGAGGCAGGGGCGGCACTCGCATACTGCAACATGATCGGCGGCCAGGATGAGCTGGTCTTCGACGGGGACTCGATCCTGGTGTCCGCCGCCGGGGAGCTGCTGGCGCGCGGACCGCAGTTCGAGGAGGCGCTGATCGTCGCCGACCTGGAGCTGCCGGCGGCGGGCGCGGAGGGCTCCGCAGAGGCCCCGGCGGAGACGGCGGTGGACGCGGGCGACGGGACCGTGATCACGATCGAGCGGGTGGCGCTGCCGGCGATCGCGGTGCCGACGCTGGCCGTGGCGGCGCTGCCGACTCTGCCGATGGTCGCGATGGCCGCGGCGGGGCCGTTCTGGCCGCGGCTGTCCGATCCGGCCGAGGTGTACGCGGCCCTGGTGACGGGAGTCAGGGACTACGTGCGGAAGAACGGGTTCTGTTCGGTGATCCTGGCGCTGTCGGGCGGCATCGACTCGGCGCTGACCGCGACGATCGCCGCGGACGCGATCGGGCCTGACAACGTGCACGTGGTGCTGATGCCGAGCCGCTACTCCTCCGGGCACTCCATCACCGACGCCGAGGACCTGGTCAAGCGGCAGGGCCTGCGGGAGCGGACCATTCCGATCCAGTCGATCGTCGACGCGTTCCAGCACGAGCTTGGCGACTTCCCGGTGACCGGGCTGCCCGCCGAGAACCTGCAGTCCCGGGTGCGCGGCGTGATCAACATGGCGCTGTCCAACGCCGGCGGGCACCTCGTGCTCACCACCGGGAACAAGAGTGAGCTGGCGACCGGTTACTCGACGCTGTATGGTGACTCGGCCGGCGGCTTCGGCCCGATCAAGGACGTTCCCAAGACGCTGGTCTGGGAGCTGTCGATATGGCGCAATGATTATGCCGAACGAAACGGGCTGACTCCCCCGATCCCCCCGAACTCGATCACCAAGCCGCCGTCAGCCGAACTTGCTCCCGGTCAGCTCGACACTGACTCGCTGCCGCCCTACGACGTGCTGGACGCGCTGCTCGACGACTACGTGGAAAAGGACATGGGGTCCGCCGAGCTGATCGCGGCCGGCCACGACCCGGCGCTCGTCGAACGGGTGATACGGCTGGTCGACACCGCCGAGTACAAGCGGCGGCAGTACCCGCCCGGACCCAAGATCAGCCAGAAGAACTTCGGCCGGGACCGGAGGCTGCCGATCACGAACCGGTGGCGGGAAACGCCGCTGCCGCTAGAGCGCGGGACGGTGTGACGCGCGGCGTGGCTGCGGGTGCCCGGCGTCGAGCATGACCCGGGCGAGCTGGACGCGGGAGGCGACGCGCAGCTTGCGGTAGATGTTGCGCAGGTGGAACGCCACGGTGTTCACGCTGACGAAGGTGCGCTCGGCGATCTCCCGGTTGGTCAGCCCCTGACAGGCCAGCTCGGCGACACCGCGCTCGGCTTCAGTCAGGCTGTCCAGGGCGCCCGGGCCGCCGCTGCCCGCTGGCCTGTCCGCGGCGCTCCAGTGCCTGCGGCGCACGCCGAGTCCGCGCAGCATGCCGCGGACACGGGCGGCTTCGCGGCTCGAGCCTGAAGCGACGAAGCCGTCGTAGGCGCGATCGAGCCACGCGATGGCCTCGGTCAGCCGCCCGGCGTCTGCGAGCGCCGCGGCCAGGTCCACCGCGGCGCTCGCGGATGCCCAGCGGGCCGGCTGCGTCCGCGCAGCCAGCTCGAGCAGGCCGGTATCGCTGGTCAGCAGGCCGCTGGCGTGGGCGCACGCCGCGGTCACGATCGGGAAGTCCGGGTTGCGGTGGCCGAGTTCCGCGGCGACCTCGGCGACGGCACTCGCGCGCTTCTCGTCGCCCACGGCGAGCGCGAGGCGGACCAGCCCTGGTGCGACGGCGGGATCGTAGATGAGCGGCCAGCGTACGTCGGCTATCTGGTCGTACACGCTGCCGGCGATGCCCATCGCGGCGGCGGGGCGGCCGCCGTCCCGCGCCTGCGCCACCAGGGCGGCGAGGACCTGGCACAGCACGCCCGCCCGCCCGGAACCGGCTTCCGGCAGGCGCGCGGACACCCAGTCAAGATGCTGGCTGGCCAGGCCGAGATCGCCGCGGCGCAGCGTGATCGCGGCGAGCATGCACCGCGCGAGGATCGTGTACGGGTATGCGGGGTACCCGGCGGTCGCGGGGGCGGCGCCGAGGGCTGATTCGGCCTCGGCGGCCGCGAGCTCGACCTGGCCAGCGGCCAGGTGTATCCGCGCCCTGAGCAGGGCCGGGCCTGTCTGGCTTAGCGCGAGACTGACCGGGTCGTCGTCCGCGCAGGGCGCGCTGATCAGCGCGGACGCCTCATCGGTCAGGCCGACGTCGATGAGGCGCGCGGCGAGCTCGAGGAGCGCGCGGTACGGACGGCGGCGGTGCCCTGGCTCGGCTCCGGGCGCATCGTCCTCCGGGGGTGCCGCTGCGGCGGCTTCGCGGAACAGCGTCAGGCTCGCCGCGATGAGCCCCTGATTCCAGGTGACCGTGGCCTGCAGCGCTTTCGCCGCTGCCAGGACACCGGGTCCCGGCGGGCGTTCCTGGCCGGTGCCTGCGGGGCTGGCGAGGCGCTCGGCCCAGCGCTGCGCCGCCGCGAGGTCCGGCAGCTCGGTGAGCGCCTGGAGCAGCGCGACCGTCGCGGCGTCGCGCAGGGGGTCCGGCAGGCCGGGCTCGGCGAGCAGTTCCTCCGCTTCGGCCCGTGCCT
>JASHXJ010000636.1 GCA_030043595.1 Trebonia sp. | reverse complement strand
TCGCCGCGCACGAGGTGTTCGCCGGGCTGGCGCCCGCGGCCCAGCAGGTGCCGCGGCTGCGCGCCGCGGCGGCGCGGGTGGCGGACGTGGTGGCGCGGCCCGCGCCGGTGACGGAGCCGTCTGTGCCTGCCGCGCTGCCCGGAGCGCCGTACGACCTTGCCGTCCGGGGCCTGTCGGCGGGATGGTCGCCCGGCGAGGATGTGCTGCGGGACCTGTCGTTCAGCGTCCCGGCGGGGTCACGGGTCGCGGTCGTCGGCCCGTCCGGGTCGGGAAAGACGACGCTGGCGATGGTGCTGCTGCGGTTCCTCGACTACTCGTCGGGGCTGGTTACTCTGGGGGGCGCGGAGCTGCGATCCCTCTCATCCGACGACGTGCGTTCGGTCGTCGGGCTATGCGAGCAGGACGCGCACGTCTTCGACTCGACGCTGGAGGCGAACCTGCGGTTGGCCCGGCCGTCGGCTTCTGTCGCTGAGCTCCGTTCGGCCCTGGCGAGGGCGCGGCTCCTGCCGTGGGTCGACTCGCTGCCGCTGGGGCTGGCGACGCCGGTGGGGGAGCACGGTGCCCGGCTGTCCGGAGGGCAGCGGCAGCGGCTGGCGCTGGCGCGGGTGCTGCTCGCCGACTTCCCCGTGGTGATCCTGGACGAGCCCGCCGAGCACCTCGATGCCTTGACCGCGGACGAGCTGACGCGGGACCTGCTTGCGGCGGTCGCGGGTCGCACGGTGCTGCTGATCACGCACCGGCCGGTCGCCGCGGGCGAGGTTGATCAGGTTCTTCGCCTGGAGGGCGGCCGCCTGGTTTCATAGGGTCTGTGGGGTCGGAGGATCGCGCCGGACGGGACGCCTACCGGGCCGGCCGGGACGTGACGATTAACAACTACGCTGGTGCGCCCGCGCCTGCGGTGACTAAGCGCGTCTGGGGCAACGTCCCGGCACGCAACCGCGCGTTCGTCGGGCGGGAGCGGCTGCTCACCGCGGTCCGTGAAGCCCTGCTGTCCGGGGAGAACGCGGTCGTGCAGGCGCTGCGCGGCATGGGCGGTATCGGCAAGACACAGCTCGCCATCGAGTTCGCGCACCGGTTCGCCGGCGAGTACGACGTGGTCTGGTGGATCAACGCCGAACAAGCCGGGCTGATCGGCGAGCAGTTCGCCGCGCTTGCCGAAGCGCTCGGATGCGCCCCGCCCGGCACACAGCTCGCGACGGCACGGCTGGCAATACTGAACGAGCTGCGCGAGCGGCAACGGTGGCTGCTCCTCTTCGACAACGTCGAGAAACCAGGCGACGTGACTGACTGGCTGCCTGGCGGCTCGGGACACGTGCTGATCACCTCCCGCGCATACGGCTGGGACGAGATCGCGGTCCCGGTCGAGATCGACGTGTTCACCCGCGCTGATTCGGTGGCTCTGCTGCGGCGCCGCGTGCCCGACCTGACAGATGCCGAAGCTGACCGGGTGGCGGACGCGGTCGGCGATCTGCCGCTCGCGGTCGCCCAGGCCGCCGGCTACATGGCACTGACGGGCATACCCCCGGACGAGTACATCGGCCTGCTGGCAAAGCGGCCGGTCGAAATGCTGGACGCGGGCACGCCATGGTCGTATCCGCGGTCGCTTGCCGTGGCGACGCAGCTCTCGTTCGACCGGATGCGCGACGAGGACCGTTCGGCCGCCGACGTAGCCGCGATCTGCGCGTTCCTCGCCGCCGAGCCGGTGCCGGCTGAGTGGTTCGTCCGCGCGGCGGGGGAACTGCCCGCGCCACTGCGCGAGCGGGCCAAGGATCCGGTGGCCTGGCGGCAGGTGGTGGCCCGGCTGGGCGGAAGCGCGCTCGTCCGCGTTGATCACGGGAGCTTCCTCATGCACCGCCTCACCCAGGCGATCATCCGCGGCCACCTTGGGGACAGCGGGGCCGCGATCCGGAACATCGCGGTGCGCCTGGTCGCCACTTGCCAGCCTGGCAACGGGGAATTGCCTGAGACGTGGCAGGACTGGGCGCGCGTGCTGCCCCACCTTGTAGCCCTCGACCCGGCAGGTGCCGACAACGAGCAGCTTCACCGCATGGCTCGCGAAGCTGTGTGGTACCTGATTAGCCGTGGCGACGCGCGCGCTGGCCACGACCTGGCCCGGTCGCTATACGACGACTGGCTGACTCGGCTCGGACGCCACGACCGCAACACGCTCTGGGCTGCGAACCATCTCGCCTATGCGCTTCGTGAGATGGGCCGCCTGGTCGAAGCGCGGCGGCTCGATGAAGACAATCTGCCCATTTTCCGGCGCATTTACGGTGACGACGACCCCGGCACCCTCACCTCCGCCAGCAACTTCGCCGTCGACCTGTACGGGCTGGGGGAGTTTGACGCCGCGCGCGCCCTCGATGAAGACACCCTGGCCCGGCGGCGCCGTATCCTCGGTGACGACCACCCCGGCACCCTCATATCCGCCGGCAACCTCGCCAACGACCTGCGCGAGCTGGGGGAGCTTCAGGCCGCGCGGGAACTGGACGAAGACACCCTGGCCCGGCGGCGCCGAATACTCGGTGACGACCACCCCGACACCCTCAGATCCGCCAGCAACCTCGCCAACTACCTGTATGACCTGGGGGACTTTCACGCCGCGCGGGAACTGGACGAAGACACCCTGGCCCGGCGGCGCCGAGTACTCGGTGACGACCACCCGCAGACCCTCACATCCGCCAGCAACCTCGCCAGCGACCTGCACATGCTGGGGGAGCTTCAAGCCGCGCGGGAACTGGACGAAGACACCCTGGCCCGCCGCCGCCGGGTGCTCGGCGACGACCACCCCGACACGCAGCGATCCGCCCGGAACCTCGCCGGCGACCTGCGCGCGCTGAGCGAGGCCGGGTCATAGGATCATCGCGTGGATTCTGTAACCGATCCCGGTCCCTGGGTGCGGGCGCTTCGCGCCTCCCATGACCGGCTTGCCGACATTGTCGCCACCCTCGACTCCGATGGCCTGCGCAAGCAGTCCTACGACACCGAATGGTCGATCGCGCAGGTGCTGTCCCACCTGGGCAGCGGCGCCGAGATTTTCCAGCTGAACCTGCATGCGGGCCTGACCGGCGGCCAGGTGCCGACCCAGGAGGACTCCCGCGCGATCTGGGACGTCTGGGACGCGCGGTCTCCTGAGGACCAGGCGGAAGAGAGCATCGACGCCAACGAGTCCCTTGTTTCCCGCGTCGAGTCGCTCACTCCTGAGGAGATCGCCGCGTTCCGGATGACGATGTTCGGCATGCAGATGGACCTGGCCGGGCTGCTGCGGTTCCGCGTCTCCGAGCACGCCGTGCACACCTGGGACGTCGCCGTCGCCCTGGACCCGGCCGCGCGGGTCTCCACGGACGCCGTCGACCTGCTGCTCCCGGGCCTGCCGCAGATGATGCCGTGGATGGGCAAGAAGTCCGACAACCCGGCGCTGATCGCGGTCACCACCACCGGCCCGGCGGGCACGTACACGCTGGACACCGGCGGCGTCACCATGACGCCCGGGGCCGGCGACGCGCCGACCGCCGGCTCCCTCGACCTGACGGCCGAGGCGCTGCTGCGCCTGGTCTACGGCCGGCTCGGCGAGTCCGTCGTGGCCTCCGGCGAGGTGCAGGCGTCGGACGTCAGCCTGCCCGAGCTGCGAACGGTGTTCCCCGGGTTCTAGGACTCGCGGGCGCGGCCCTGGACGAACTCGAAGCCGAACCGGCCTTTCACGCACAGGTGGCCATGGCCGACGTCGTGCTCCAGCGGTGACGTCACCTTCACGATCCTGTTGTCCTGGACGTGCAGTTCGAGGTTGCAGCCCACGCCGCAGTACGGGCAGATGGTGGTCGTGACGGTCTGCCTTGACTCGTCCCACGTGCCGGCCTGCCGCATGGCGTACTCGCTCGCGGGCATCAGGGCTCCCGTGGGGCAGACCCCGATGCAGTTGCCGCAGTACACGCAGGCGGAGTCGGGCAGGGTCACGTCGAATTCGGTGGAGATGCGGGCGTCGAACCCGCGGCCCGCCACCGCGATCGCGAACGTGTTCTGCGCGTCCGGCCCGCACGCCTCCACGCACTTGTAGCAGAGGATGCAGCGCGAGTAGTCGCGGACGTAGCTGTCATTGTCGTACTTCACCGGCTGCTGAACGGTGGCGGCGGTCTCGCCGTCCGCGGCGTGATGCTCGCCGGGCCGGGCCGCGTCCCGTTCGCCCGCCTCGTGCTCGGGCGCAGGCGGGCCGTACCGTGCCGGGTCGACGCCGTACCGCGAGATCCAGCCGCGCACCTGCGGTGAGGCCAGCGAGAGGTCGGCGGAGGAGGCCAGGAACTCAAGGACCATCTTGCGGCTGGTGCGGACGCGTTCGGAGTCGGTGTGCACGGTCATGCCCGGCTCGGCCTTGCGCGAGCAGGCCGGCACGAGCGTCCTGGATCCTTCGACCTCCACGACGCACACCCGGCACACGTTCACCGGGGTGAGGTTCTCCAGATAGCACAGCGTGGGCGTGTCGATTCCCTGCTGGCGGCAGGCTTCGAGCAGCGTGGCGCCCTCGGGCACGCGCACGGTCTCCCCGTCGATGGTGACCTCCACCAGCCGCCGGGGGGTTTCCAGGAACACCGCTGTCATGTCAGCTCCCCACGCTCCCCGTGCTCCCAGCTTCATCAGGGGTGATCAGGCCAAGCCGGACGGCCGACTCGACCGCGGAGACCGCGGTCTGGCCGAGGCCGCAGATCGATGCGTCGCGGGTCACCGAGACGATGTCCTTCAAAAGAGCGAGTTCCTGCGACACCGAGCCGAACGGCGCCCCCCGCGCCATCCGCGCCAGCACTTCCTCCTGGCGGACGGTCCCGACACGGCACGGGACGCACTGCCCGCACGATTCGTCGCGGAAGAACTGGGTGATCCGCCGCAGCAGGCTCGTGATGTCGACCGTGTCGTCGAGCACGAGGACCACCCCGGACCCCAGCGTCGCCCCGATGGCGCGCATCGCCTCGAACGTCAGCGGAGTGTCCAGCACGTCCGGCCCGACGAACGAGCCCGCCGCGCCGCCAAGGAGGACAGCCCGAAGCGGCCGCCCGCCACGGACGCCGCCCGCCCCGTCGATCACCTCGCGCAGCGTGACCCCGAACTCGTACTCGTACAGCCCGGGCCGCTGCACGCACCCGGACAGGCAGAACAGGCGCGTGCCCGTCGAGTTCGCCGTCCCGATCGAGGCGAACGCGGGCCCGCCGATCCGCAGCACCTCCAGCACCGACAGCAGCGTCTCCACGTTGTTGATGGCTGTCGGCTTGCCGAAGAGGCCTACCTGCGCGGGGAACGGCGGCTTGTTGCGCGGCTCGGCGCGCTTGCCCTCGATCGAGTTGATGAGCGCGGTCTCCTCGCCGGCGATGTAGGCCCCCGCGCCGCGCCTGACGTCGATGTCGAAGCTGAACCCCTCGCCCATCACGTCGTCGCCGAGGAAGCCGCGGGCGCGGGCCTGCTCGACCGCGTGCCGCAGCCGAGCCTCCGCCAGCGGGTACTCGCCGCGGATGTAGATGTACCCCTGTTCGGCACCGCAGGCGTAGCCCATGATCGTGACCGCCTCGACCAGGGCGTACGGGTCATTCTCCATGAGCACCCGGTCCTTGAAGGTGCCGGGCTCGGACTCGTCGGCGTTGCAGACGACATAGTGCGGCCGGACCGGGTTGCCGCCGACGGCCTCCCACTTGATCGCGGTCGGGAACGCGGCGCCGCCGCGGCCGAGCAGCTTGGCGTCCTTGACCTCGCGCAGCACGCCCTGCGGGCCGAGGTCCACAGCGCGGCGGAGCATCGCGTACCCGCCTGCCGCCCGGTACGACCCGAGCGAGGCCGGATCTACCTGGCCGACGCGGCGAAGCAGCCGGAGCGTTCCGAGCGCCCGGTCTTCTAGCTGTGGTACGAGCGGGCTGTTTTCCCCTGGTGGCACGAACCGGCCGTCGGGGCTTGCGGGGAGCCCAGCCGAGATGACCTGCCATATCTGGTCGGGGTCCGCGGGCGCCAGCCCGGTCCGGGCGCGATCCGGGTCCGCGCCCGCGTGCTGGACGAGCGCGGCCGAGCCGCGGTCGCACTGGCCCAGGCACGGGCTGCGCTGCCACGTGACGCCGGTGCCGTTGAACGCCGACCACGCGCCTTCGTCACCGAA
>JASHXJ010000635.1 GCA_030043595.1 Trebonia sp. | reverse complement strand
CCCTCCCAGCCGCTGGCACACGCCTGGCGGAAGTAGGCCTCGCCGTCGGTGTCCCGGTGCTCGGTGTACTGCAGCGGGCCGGCGAACGTCAGCAGGCCGCGCAGGACCTGCTTGCGCTCGCGCAGCGGCAGCGGCCGCATATCGCCGTCACCGGCCCACAGCACGTCGAAGATGCAGAAGTAGACGGGCACCTCGGCGCGCAGGGCCGGTCCGGGATGGCGGACTCCCAGCCGCTGCTGCAGCCGCGCGAACCTGGTCTGGCTGCCGTCGAAGGCAACGATCTCCCCGTCGACGATGAAGCTGCCGGCCTGCTGGGCCGCCAGGGCTTCGGTGATCTCGGGGTAGGTGCTGGTGTCCTCCTTCTGGTTGCGCGTCATCAGCCGGACCTGACTGCCGGACTTGAACGCCAGGCAGCGCTCGCCGTCGAGCTTGCGCTCGAAGATCCACCCAGGGTCGGAAAACCGGTCCGCGGTGAGCGTGGCCAGTTCCGGATCCAGCCAGCCCGGCTGATCCGGCTCGACGGGCGATGCCCCGGCAGTCACCGTGGTCTGCGGTAGCCGCGGCTACTGCCGTTCGGCGACCGCCGAGGCGGCCTGCTTGATCACGGTGGCCACGGCGTCCGGCTGCGACAGGTAAACGGAATGACTGGCCGCCACCTCGACCACCGTCGAGCCGGCCCGCTGGGACATGGCGCGCTGGGCTGCCGGAGGGATCATCCGGTCCTCGGTCGTGACCAGGTACCAGCTCGGCCGGGTCCGCCAGGCCGGGTCGGTGATCGGCCCGCCGAGTGCGTCCACCCCCCAGGGGACCTGCGAGTCAGCCAGGAACCTGGCCACGTCTACGGGCAGGTCACCGGCGAACGACGGGTGGAACTTATCCCGGTCCAGGAACAGGAAGCCGTCCCTTGGCGGCAGGATCGGCGGCTGCGGCGCGTCGCGCGGGAAGCCCGTGATGAGCGTGTTGACCGACTCGTCCTTGTCCGGCGCGAAGGCGCAGATGTAGACGAGCGCCGCCACGTTCGGGCTGGTTCCCGCCTCGCTGATGACGGCGCCGCCGTAGGAGTGGCCGACAAGCACCACCGGGCCGTCTTGCGCGTCGGTGATCAGCCGCGTCGCCGCCACGTCGCCCTGCAGCGACAAGGTCGGGTTCTGCACCACGGCGACGCGGTAGCCGTCCTGCGTGAGCAGGTCGTAGACCGCCCGCCAGCCGGAGCCGTCCACGAAACCACCGTGTACCAGAACGACATCCGCCGCTGCGGAGCCTGCGTTCATGATGATCTCCTTCGTCCCGTTGCGGTAGCGGGGGAGCGCGCCAGCCGAGCAGGACCCGGGTCGCAGAGCAATCACCTAGAGCAGCGAGCAAGATGCTGAGCGTGACACATCCCCGGTCCCACCATACGCTCGGGTCCCGCGGGCATCCCACCCCTCATGGCAGCCTCAGGGCGGCCTCACGGCGCGGTCAGGTCAGCGGGGATGACGATATCCCGCTTCTGGATCTTGCCGGTTGGCCCCTTGGGCGGCGCGTCGACGATCCACACGCGGCGCGGGTACTTATAGGCCGCGACCCGCGCAGCACCTCGACCGGCAGCGCCGCGCCCGGGTGGTGTCCGTCAGGTTGCTGGCCAGGTTCGTCATCGACTCATTGTGCTGCCGCAGGCACAGGCAGTCACCAGCCCCCCGGTACGGCAGCCAGGCTCACACGCAAGCGCCGAACCCGGCTCAGGGAAGGCATCGATGACCGCTGGCCGGGCATCGTACGGTAATGCCGAACGACAGCATGCGGACCGTCTTGGTAGCCCTCGGGTCAGGCCTCGCGGTCGCGCTCGCCAAGGTCGCGGTGGCGGTCTTCACTGGCTCGTCCGCGATGGCCGCCGAGGCCTCGCATTCGCTGGCCGATACCGCCAACGACTTTTTCCTCTTCATCGCCCAGCGCCGCGGCACCCGCCGCGCTGACGACCGGCATCCCCTCGGCTATGGGCGGGAAGCCTACTTCTGGGCGCTGATCGCCGCCCTCGGCGTGTTCGTCGCCGGCGCGGCGTTCTCGCTGCGAACAGGCATCACCGAGCTGATCCGCCCTGGCGTCACTTCGTCGTTCGGTGTCGCCTATGTGGTCCTCGCGATCTCTGCCGTTTTCGATCTGCTGTCATTCCGTCAGTCAGCGGGCCAGATGATTGTCCGGGGGCGCCGTTATAACCGGGGCATGCTAGACGAGGCCAAGGTCACCTCCGACCCCACGCTGCGGGCTGTCTTCGTCGAGGACGCGGTGTCAGTTTCCGGAGACGTGATCACGTTTGTCGCCCTGGCTCTTAATCAGGTCACCGGGTCGTCGATACCGCAGGGAGTGGCCGCGGTGCTCATCGGGCTGGTGCTTATCCGCGCCGGCCTCCGGCTCGTCAAACGCAGCCACGACTTCCTGGTCGGCGCCTGGCTGCTGGCACCCTCGGCTCACCAGGACCTCGATGATGACGGCTTCACCCAGGCCCTCCAGCCGGAAGATGAGGAGAGAGTGCAAGCCTTCCTCCTCGCCTATCCCGGAGTGACCGCCATTCGCGAAGTCCTTGTCACATTCATCGGTCCGGGCAAGACGTGGGTCGTCGCCCGCATTGACATTGCCGATGACCTGCGCGCGACTCAGGTCAAGTCGCTGGTGCGCGGCATCGAGTCGGGCATGAAGCGTGAGTCGGACGCCGTCCACCGGGTGGACATCGTGCCCATTGGCAGAACATAGCTCTGGCTCGAGCTCCTGGCGGCCCAGCGACTATGCGGGCAACTGTTTCCTCGGCATTTGACTGTGCCCCCTTGCCGGCTGGCCGGGTGCACGCTACCCTCACGGCGTGGCTGACCTGGGGCAATTGGCACCGGTCACGTTCTGGAAGAGCGAGAACCAGCGCCGAATCCAGCTGACCGGCGGGATCGCTACCGTGCCGACGAGCATCTGCCTGATCGTGGTCGGAAGCAGGCAGGGCAAAGACTCAGCTGCCCTGGTCATCACGGGAGTCCTGCTGCTCCTGTTCGGCATCGCCCTGCTGGTCAGGCGGAGCGCCCGCACCACGATCGACCGTTACGGCGTGCAGACCTGGTCCGTGTTCGGGCGGCGGTCGTGCCAGTGGTCGGAGGTGACCGATGTCAGCGAGCACTGGGAGCACGCGAGCGACGCCGCGCCGAGCAGGTGCGTAAAGATTCAGCTCAGCTCCGGCCGCTCCTTCAAGCTGGCCGTGCCTGTTGACACACCGGACACCGTCGAGCACAATCCGGACTTCGGGACTCAGCTGGCCACCATCACGAGTTACTGGCAGGCCGCAAGGTCATCGCTGTCTGGGTAGTCCGGTAACGCCGCACCGTCACCTTTGCCCGTTCAGCGTGCCGGTCGTCTGCTGATCTTTGCACTTTCCTTAGACTTGCGGCTGTGCAGACGATCGGCATGGCGGGTGTGGTCGCGGCGCTGTCGGTGGTGAGCGACCTGGCCCGGGGGCACCCGCAGGGTGAGGCGGTGCGGGCGTGCCTGCTGGCGACGGAGCTGGCCAGGCGGGCGGGGCTGGATGAGCGCCGTCAGGGCGAGGTCTACTACGGCACCTTGATGCGGTTCGCCGGCTGCGCCGCGACGTCGCACGAGATCGCCGCCGTGTTCGGCGGCGATGACATCGTCGTCCGCGCCCGTGGTGATCTGATCGATCCCGCCGAGCCGGGCGAGGCACTGGAGTTCCTGGCGGGCCTGGGCGTTGACGCCGCGCGGTTGCGGGCGCTGGGCGGGCCGGCAGCCGTCGCACAGCTGAAAGCTGAGGGTGCGCGGGCGGACTGCGAGGTCGGCGCGGATCTGGCCGCCCGCCTGGGGCTGCCGGAGGCAGTCAGGCGCGCGGTCCTGGACAGCTTCGAGCGCTTCGACGGTCACGGCGTCCCGGCGGGCCGGGCTGGCGCGGAGGTCGCGGAGGCATCGCGATTCGCGGCCGTCGGCTACGCGGCCGTGATGTTCGACGCCGTCGGGGGCGGCGACGTCGCGGCCCGGACCGTGGCTCGCTGGTCCGGCCGCGCGCTCGACCCGGAGATCGCCGCCGTCTTCGCGGACGCGCCGGGCGAGCTGCTGGCGGTCTCCAGCCCGGACGACCTGTGGGCGGCCGTGGTCGACGCCGAGCCCGGGCCGCGGCGCGCGTTCCGCGACGAGGCGGCCTTCGACGAGGCCATGGCCGGGTTCGGGGACGCCGCCGACCTGAAGAGCCCATGGTTCACCGGCCACTCGCGAGGGGTCGCCGCGCTGGCGCGCGCGGCGGCCGGGCTGGCCTCGCCCGCCGACGCGACGGCGGTCTACCGGGCCGGGCTGCTGCACGACCTGGGCCGGGTCGCGGTGCCTGCTGGCGTCTGGGAGCGGCCAGGTCCGCTCCGGGCTGAGGAATGGGAACAGGTGCGCCTGCACCCGTACCACACTGGCCGGATCCTGGCACGGTCTGCGGTGCTCGGCCCGCTGGGACTGGTAGCGTGCCGCCATCACGAGCGCGTGAACGGGTCTGGGTACCCGGCTGGCATCGGCGGCGCCGAGCTGGAGACGGCTGCCTGCCTGCTCGCCGCCGCGGACGCGTTCCACGCGCTCGGCGAGGCGCGGCCGCACCGCCCCGCCCTGACGCCTGCCGAGGCGGCGCGGGTCCTGGCGGGCCTTCCGCTGGACCGTGCCGCAGTCCGCGCCGTGCTCGAGGCGGCGGGGACGTCGCCGGCTGTCCTGCCGTCGCTGCCCGCCGGCCTGACCGAGCGCGAGCTGGACGTCCTTCGCCTCCTCGCGGCGGGCCGCACCAAGCCCCAGATCGCCGCCGACCTGGTGATCTCGCAGTCAACGGTGCACACGCACACGGTGCACATCTACGCCAAGTGCGGGGTCTCGACCAGGGCTGGCCTGGCGATGTTCGCGATGCGGCACGGTCTCGCGGCCAGGACCGGCCCAGCCGGCGCCGAAATCAACTGAACAGTCGATAGCTCCGGGCGATGCCCGCTGCTTACGGTTCCTGCAGGCAAGCACCAGCGATTCAGCACAGGAGCCGTCCATGACCACCAGCACAGCCACCGTCACCGACGTCGATGTCGTCCGCGCCGTCTTCGCAGCGTTCGCCAGCGGCGACCTCGCCGCGCTCAGCGACCTGCTGCACGCCGGCGCGACCTGGCATCACCACAACGACGACCGCCTCGGCGGCATCCACCGCGGCGCCGACGCGATTGTCGCCTACCTGACCGAGTCGGCACTGCTCACCGCCGGCACGCTGCACGCCGTGCCGCAGTCGGTCATGGCCGACGGCGAGGGCCACGTTGCCGTGCTGGTCCGGCTGAGCGCCAGCCGCCCTGACGGGCGCGCGATAGACGGCCCGCAGGTCGTGCTCGTGACTGTCGAAGGCGGCCGCGTGCGCGCTATCGAGCAGTTCGTCGGCGACCCGGCGGCCGTGGCCGCGTTCTGGGCCTGACCCGTCCCCGGAACGGAAACGGAGAGGAGCAAGGTCATGAGCGCCGAGCAGAACACCGAGACGGCCAGGCAGATGTACGAGGCGTTCGCCAGCGGTGATGTCCAGGCCATCCTGGACCGGGTCACCGACGACGTGGACTGGTCCACCGACGCAGCCATCCCGTCCGCGCCGTGGTACGGCCCCAGGCAGGGCAAGCACGGGGTCGTCAGCTTCTTCGAGGCCATCGGCAAGACCGGGCCGGTCACCGAGTTCACCCCGCTCGCCTACGCCAGCAACGATGACGGGGACGTGCTGGTGTTCATCCGCTACGCGTTCACGGTCACCGCGACCGGCAAGCAGGTCGCGATGAACATGCATCACTACTGGAAGTTCCGCGACGGGCAAGTGTGCTACGTTCGCAGCTCCGAGGACACGGCGCAGGTCGCCGCCGCCCTGACGCCCTGACCCCGGTCCAGAAGCGGGGCCGCGTGCCGCGGTTGGGCGCGGCGCAGTGGACCATGAGGGGATGGCAGAAGACCATGTCTCCCGGCTCGCCGGTCAGCTCGACCACGCGCAGGGGCACCCCGTCGACGCTGGTTTCGCTGTCCATGAAGGCGGCGATCCGGTTGGCTGGTGCGGGCGCCTGTCCTGTCAGCGCCATCAGCCAGGGGTGGCAGCGGCCGAACCGCTGCCAGGGCCTGGCGCCCGGACCGCGCCGCTGGTCCGCGGGGATCGCGCGTTCCTGCTGGATCAGCAGGCGGGGTGAGCCGGAAGGGATCAGGGTCCCGCCGCCTCGCGGCGCGACCGGGCCGATGAAGCTGACAACGAACAGCCCTCTGGGGCGGTCTAGGTGCGGTGCGCAGGGGTTGTCCCAGTGCCAGAACCGGGCCGGCGGTTCCCAGCTGCCTGGTCCGGGAAAGGTGACGATGGTCAGGCCCCAGTCTTTGGGCGGTGACCAGCTGCCGGTGCCGAGCAGGTCATCCAGGACGCCGCCCACCGTCCGGGTCAGGATCCTGGCCTGGGCGGGATCGCGCTTTGCGGCCTTGAGGTTGCCCGGGATCTGGTGCCAGCTGGAGCGGTCGTCGCGGCGTACGCCGTGCGTGCCGGCCAGCTCGGACCACCAGCGTTCTTCCATGGCCAGCGCGTCGGCGCGGCCAAACGCCTGCCTGACCACCACGTAGCCGTCGCGGTCGAAGCGCTGCAGGTCTGCCGGAGCAAGGGTGGCGGGTTGCGGTTGCATGAGGTCCGTCTCCTGAAACGACGGCGCCCCGCAGCAGGTCATGCGCCCCGGCCGGGCCGGCGCGTCCGATCTGCCGCAGGGCAGTACCCCACGGCCCACCACAAGGCGCGGTGAACGATGAGCTCATGGTCCCATGCCCCGGGCAGCCTGGCGAGCGCTTTTCCCGTGCGAGCGGCCCCCGTGCAGCCGTTGCAGATTATTATCCGGAACGACCACGGCCTTTTCCTGTGTCGTCCGGTCATCCTGCTGACGAGGCAGCATGAAATCATTGGTCATGTCCGGCCGGCTGCTGCTACTCGCCCTTAGGCCGGACGAGACGCGCCCGCCCGTGGCGGAGCCATGGTAAGCGGGGCCGCTGGCCCGGTTCGCCGGGGAATGCGGCGGATGCTCTGGGTCGCGGCTGGGCTGGTGCTGGTGCAGGGCAGTATCTTGCTGGCGGCGCATGACAGCACGGCCCGTTATTTCAGCTGGACGATCGCCGTTCCGGTGACAGCGGCGTTCCTCGGCGGCGGGTACCTCGCCGCGGCGGTGCTAGAAGCCGCCGCGGCTCGCCAGCGTAGCTGGGAGCGGGCCAGGATCGCCGTGCCTGGCGTGCTCGCCTTTACGACGCTGACGCTTGTGGTGACGTTGGTGCACCTGGACAAGTTCCACCTGAGCGCTGCATCTGTGCTCACGCGTTCCCTGACGTGGGGATGGCTCGCGATCTACATCGGTGTCCCTCCGGTCCTGGCGTTCTTGTGGTGGCGGCAGGCGCGGGCAGTGCCCGGTACAGCACCAGCGGGAACTCCTCTGCCGCCGCCGGTGCGGGCAGCGCTGGGAGTCCAGGCAGCGCTAATGCTGGCCCTCGGCGTCGCACTGCTCGCCGCGCCGGTCCAGGTGGCCAGGCTCTGGCCGTGGCCGCTCACGGCCCTGACTGGCGGCGCCGTGGGCGCCTGGCTCGTCGGACTGGGTATCATCGCCGCCCAGTCCTGGCATGCCGATCGCCGCGATACCGTCGCGATCGTCTTCCCGGCCGCCATCGTGTACGGGGCGCTCCAGCTGGTCGTGCTGGCCGGGTTCGCGCACTCAGTGCACTGGGATCAGGCGCCGGCCTGGTGTTACCTGCTCTTCCTTGCGAGCCTGCTGGCCGTCGGCGTGGCTGGCCTGACTACCGGGACCAGAAGCGGCTGACGTCGCTACAGCCGCGGCCGGTGCCGCCGCGATCCGGTCGGCACCCCCCCTGCTCGGCCGCCGCCTTGCCGCATAACCGGGCGCTCGCGCGTGCGGAAAGACACAATGATGCGGAGAACTAAGCCATGTGTAATTCGGTGACCGCCCTGGCCGCTGCGGCAGCCGCCAGACCCTGATGGTGACTACCGCCGGCCCTTCGGCCGTTGAGGGGAATTCCGCCATGCTCAACCGGAAGCTCCGCGATCTGCGCGCACATCACGAGCCTCAGTCCCCGAGCCGGGCGGTGACAAGCCGGCCTGCCAGCCTTACCCGCCGGCAGCGCGGCGTCACCTGCGACACGGCCGCCTGGCGGTTCCGCCTGCTGGCTGCGCTGGCAGCCGCGACCGCCGCCCTCGGTACCCTGCTGATCGCCGCGGCCTTGCCCGCCGCCGCGGCCGCAGGCCAGCCCGCCAGCCGCCCGCTCCCGGCGCAGCCCGGGCGCGTCTTCGCTTTCGAGAATGTCTTCAGCAACATCGCCGTCTCCCAGACAGGGGTCTGGGTCTTCGCCGGGGCAGGCACGGGCGCCCCTGGGTCGATCACTGAGCTGAGCCCGGCCACCGGCCAGCGGATACGAACGCTGCGGGAACGTACGCCCGGCCAGACCCCGTGGGTGGTGGCCGCGTACGGTGACCACCTGTGGACGACCATAGTGCCAGCCGGCGGTCTCCCCGCGCTCGCGGAGGTAACCGCCGCCGGCGCCTTCACCCACAGCGTGAACCTGACTTATGCGTTCACGCCAGAAGGCCCCATCGCGGGGGCCGCCGCGCTGGCCGGCAGTGATCTGTGGGTCGCCACGGCCGGCTCTTCGCCCGGGGCATCGGCCGGCCTGCTGGAGGTCAATGCCAGCAACGGGGCCCGGATCCGCTTCCTGCGCTGGCCACGGGCACTGCGCGGCTTTTCCGCCCTGGGAATGGCCGTTTCCGGCACCCGGATCTGGATGACCAACGGCGAGTGCCAGATCGCGCGCGTGACCATCAGCAGTGACCAGGGCAGCATTTACCAGCTGCCGCCGCGCGATTGCGAGCTTGGCATCCTGCCGGGCCATATCAGCGCGGCCGGCGGGAACGTCTGGGTAGAGGCCTGGAACACCACGGTGGCCAACGAGCCCTCGATAGCCGAGCTGAACGCCCAGAACGGCCACCTCGTCCGCCTCATCTCCGGAGCCAGATACGGCTGGGATTACCCGTCATTCCTGGCCGCCGGGCCTGACCTGTGGGTGACCAGTCAGACGGGCGGATTCCACGGCAACGGATCGGTGACCGAGCTCAGCGCCAGTACCGGACGCCTCGTGCACGTCTTCTCCGGCCGCCAGTACCACTTCGACCAGCCGTACGGGATCGCCGCCTGGGGCAGCCACGTGTGGATCCTCAACCTCGACTCGGTCACGAAGCTGTAAGCCCGGCACCTAACGCCTGCTCCGGCGGCTCGGCCGGACCAGGGCCACCGGATGTCTCGGGGTCCGGGGCGATCTTGTTCAGCCAGCACAGCGGGCACAGCACGTGCGGCCGTTCGTGCCGGCCTTGCCCGTGCTCCCACACGAAGTACGCCCCGCCGGCAACCAGCAGGAAGTTGAGGCCTCCACCGAAGGGAAGGCCAAGGGCTCTCGGCATGCGAGGCATCGCGGTTCACCTGTCCATCGGTACGGCGGCGCGATCCAGGGCGATCGCAGGGAGCCGGCCCCTTCCAGTGTGACACCTTCAGGCCGAATTGACCGCCAGGCCTGGCGACGCGGCCCGCGCCCACTCATGTGGTCGGCCACCCGTACAGCGCCCGGCCGCGGTGGGCGCAGCCGTCTGCGCTCGGGTGCGGGCAGCGGGAAAGCTTGACTCCCGGCCGCGAAGGGCGCATGATCCTATCCATGGTAGGTATGCCTATTAAGGATAGGAAAGCCGAACGTCGTGAGGCAACCAAGGCGGAGATCCTCGACGCTGCCTGGGACCTGGTGCGCGAGCAGGGCCTGGGCGGGCTGAACCTGCGCGACGTCGCGGCGCGGATCGGCATGCGGGCCCCGTCCCTGTATGAGTACTTCGCCTCCAAGCACGCCATCTACGACGCCATGTTCGCCCAGGGGTACCGCCAGTTCGCCGCAGTCATCGCCGAGGCCGAGGAACTGTCCGGCGAAGACGGGCTACGGGCGGTGTCCCACCGCGCGATGGCGTTCATGGTCGAAGACCCCGCGCGCTACCAGCTGCTGTTCCACCGGACCATCCCCGGGTTCACGCCCAGCCCGCAGTCCTACGCGCTGTCGGTCCAGCAACTGGACCGCACCCGGGCGTGGTTCGACCGCAACGGCTTTGCTGCCCCGGGGGCGCTGGACCTGTTCACGTCGCTGATCGGCGGCCTCGCCGGCCAGCAGATCGCCAACGAGCCCGGCGGCGACCACTGGGTCCGCCTCGCGGACGCCGCCGTCGACATGTTCCTCAGCTACATCACGGCCGCCGGCGGGACCGCCCGCCATACGCGCGAGAGGACCCGATCATGACCCTGACCACCACCACCGTGCGCGACATCCCGCCGATCCGGCATGAGGAGGCGATGGATCTGGCCGCCGCCGAGTATGACCGCTTCAGCGCCCTGCTGCGCGGCCTGGCACCCGGCGACTGG
>JASHXJ010000085.1 GCA_030043595.1 Trebonia sp. | reverse complement strand
CTGCACGCCGCGGGGACGCCGAGCCCGGCAGGCCGCAGGTTCGAGATCGAGATCGAGATCGACCCGCAGGTGCCCGTCGGCGCGCAGGTGCCCGCCGCGCTGCCCAGTGCCTGGCCGTCGGCCATGGCCACGATAGCGGCCCAGGCGTGGGAGACGCCGGTAGCGCAGCAGTCGTCCCCGCACCGTCCGCGCGAGTTCGCGCTCCGTCTCCGCCGCGGCGCGGAGGTTGTCTGGGTCGAGGTCTTCGACCCGGACCTGCGGCTGCCAAGGCTGCGCACGGCGCGCGCCACCGACGAGGGCGGCCGTGGCCTGTACCTGGTCGAGCAGCTGTCCACCCGCTGGGGTTCCCGCCCCACCCCGGAAGGCAAGGCGGTGTGGTTCGAGATCCCGCTGGACGGGAAGGCCGGCTGACGGCCCCGCGTGCGCAGTGCCTCAGCGCTGCGCAGAATCTCAGTGCTGCGCAGTGCCTCAGTGCGGAGTGTGGGTGGCCCCGTACGCCAGCACCATGAGCACGACGAAGATCACGATGACCGCACCCCAGTGCTTGCCGTTCACGGGCAGGCCGATGCGGCGCCGGCCGCGGGTCCACAGCCACGCGACACCGATGCCGATGAACACCAGCAGGATCAGTCCGCTGTACATGTCCGCCTCCCGCGCCCAGGGTGGCGCCGCCGGTGTGCGATCCGTATTACCCGAGACTACGACAAGCCGGGCGTTTCGTCGCGTACCGCCGCGGATTGCGCGCTCGCGGCCGCCGTCGCGTCCCTGCCGGATAGATACCCAGCAGGGCGGCGATGGTACGCGGGAAGGAGCGCTACATGCGGTCGGGGATGGGCACGCCGAGCAGGCCGAGCCCGGCGGTCAGCACCCGCAGCGTGGCCGCGCAGAGCGCGAGCCGGGAGGTCCTCGTGGCCTCGTCTTCGGCCCTGAGCACCGGGCACTGCTCGTAGAACGCGGTGAACAGGCTCGCCACCTCGAAGACGTAGCCGCACAGCCGGTGCGGCTCCGCGGTCTCGGCGACGCCGGTGACGACCGCGCCGAACCCGAGCAGGGCCAGGGCCAGTTCGCGCTCGGCCGGCGCGGTCACCAGGACCGGGCCGTGCGCGCCCGCTTCGTCGATTCCGGCCTTGCGGAAGATGGACCGGATCCGGGTCGTGGCGTACTGCAGGTAGGGTCCGGTGTTACCGCGGAAGGAGATCATCCGGTCCCAGTCGAAGATGTACGCGCTGTCCCGCGCGGTCGACAGGTCCGCGTACTTGATCGCGCCGATCCCCACGTCCTCGGCGATCGCGTCCCTGACCTCGCCCTCCAGAGTCTCGATCTCGTTGAGGATGGCGCGAGCGCGTTCGATCCCCTCGGCCAGCAGCGAGCTCAGCGTGACCGTACCGCCTTCCCGGGTCCGGAGCCTGCCCCCGTCGGGTCCTTGCACCATGCCGATCTGGGCATGCTCGAACGAGGTGCTGCCGGGGATCCAGCCGGCCAGCCGCGCGACCGCGAAGATCATCCGGAAATGCAGCGCCTGCTCGGATCCGACGACGTAGATCGCGCGGTCGCAGTTGATCTTGTCCACCCGGTACCGCACGGTGGCCAGGTCGGTCGTCGAGTAGTTGTAGCCGCCGTCGCGCTTGCGGATGATGACCGGCAGCGGGCTGCCATCCCGCCCGGTGAAGCCCGGCGGGAACACGCACAGCGCCCCGTCGCTCAGCACTGCCAGGCCCTCGTCGGTCAGGTCGCCGGCGACGTCGCCGAGCATGTCGTTGTAGAACGACTCGCCGCGGATGTCGTCGTCGGTCAGCGTGACCCGCAGCAGCGCGTAGGTGTCGCGCAGGTACTGCCTGGACAGCTCCATCAGCTCGTCCCACAGCAGCTGCGTGGCGGGGTCGTTCCGGGACTGGAGCTTGACCACGCGGTCCCTCGACCGGTCCGCGAAGTCCGGGTCGGAGTCGAACCTGGCGCGTGCCCCCTGGTAGAACGTGTTCGGGTCGGTGCGCAGCAGCTGGGCCTCGGCGGAGTCCTCACCCACGTCGAACAGGTACTCGATCAGCATGCCGAACTGCGTACCCCAGTCCCCCACGTGGTTGTCCCTCATGACGTGGTGGCCGGCGAACTCGGTCACGCGGGCGATCGCGTCTCCCACGATCGTGGTGCGCAGATGCCCGACGTGCATCTCCTTGGCGATGTTCGGCGAGGAGTACTCGACGACGACGACCTGCGGCGCACCGGCCAGCGGCGTGCCGAGCCTGGGGTCGTCGAGCAGCCCGGTGACGGCGGCGGCGATCCACTCATCGCGCAGCGCGAAGTTGACGAAGCCTGGCCCGCTGACGGCGGGCGGCACGCAGATGTCTTCCACGTCCAGGTGGCTGACGATCTCGTTCGCGATGTCGTGCGGCGCCCTGCCGAGCTTCCTTGCCAGCGGCAGCGCCGCGTTGGACTGGAAGTCCGCGAACGCCGAAGGCCTGACCAGCGGGTCCGCGCTGGCGTAGTCAGCGCCGAACGCCGCGGCGAGCGCGTCGCGTACCCGGGCGGTGAGGACCTGCTGGGGATCTGGCATGGCACTAGCCTATCCGGACGCCCCGCGGCGCCCGGCCGGATTTTACGCCGCCTCACTCCCGCTGCCGCTCCCTGTCCCGGCGCAGGAAGTGGGTGCCTCGCCGTTCCCCGGTAGCGCCGATCCGCTCCCTTATCTTCTCGGTGATGTCGCCGCGGGACAGGTTCGCGGCGAGCGCGCAGGCCGAGCTGACCGCGCGGGCGGTGGACGCGCCGTGCGCGATCACGACGGTGCCGCCGAGCCCGAGCAGCGCCGCGCCGCCGTAGCTCTCCGCGTCCAGGCGGCCGCTGAGTTCCCGCAGCCCGCGGCGCTGCAGCAGCGCGCCGATCCGCGCGACGCGGGTGCCGGTCAGCGCGGAACGGAGCTCGACCGCCGCGAAGCGCATCGACCCCTCGAGGGTCTTGAGCGCCACGTTGCCGGTGAAACCGTCGGTGACGATCACGTCGACCGCGCCCGCCATCAGGTCGCCGCCTTCGACGTTCCCGGCGAAGCCGAGCGGCAGCGCGCCGTGCTGCGGTTCGGCGGCGAGCAGCTCATGGGCGCGCCGGGTCAGCATGTTCCCCTTGCCGGGCTCCGCCCCGATGGTGAGCAGGCCGACCTTAGGCGCGGGGGTGCCCAGCGCGATCTGCGCGTAGGCCACCCCGAGCTGCCCGAACTGCACGAGCATCTCCGGCTTGGGGTCGGCGGTGGCGCCCGCGTCGATGAGCACCGTCGGCTTGGGGTGCGTGGGCAGCACGACCGCGAGTCCAGGTCGCGGAACCCCCGGCAGCGGCAGCAGCCGCTGCCGGGCGCTGGCCACGATCGCGCCGGTGGATCCTGCCGACACGACCGCGGTGGCCTGGCCGCGGCGGACGAGCTGACAGGCGACGGCGATGCTGGACCGGGGCCGCCGGAAGCCGGCCAGCGCGCCCTCGTCCATGCCGACGATGTCCTCCGCGGGCACCACGCGCAGCTCCGGGCCCGCGCCCAGCCTGGCGATCACCGCGCGCAGCCGCGCGGGCGGGCCGGTGAGCAGCGTGGTGACGCCATGCTCCCGCTGGGCCGCGAGCGCCCCGGCGACGATCTCCTCGGGCGCGTAGTCACCGCCCATCGCGTCCACCGCGATCACCGGTTCCGCGGCAGGGCGGCCCCCGGCGGTCAGCAGCCGTTCGGCCGGCGTGGGCTGCTCGCTCGCTGAGGCCCCCGCCGGCGAGTTCGGGGCGTCGGCGCGGCCCGGCGGCACATGGCTCACGTTTTCCCGGGCCTTTCCCTGTTCCCCTGGGCCCCAACTGCGGCCACGCGTGAACGGCTTGCCGTGCCATTATCCCAAGCTGGTGCCAGGCTATCCGCCTATTGCCCCCTCCGGCCCCGTCGGCCGGGGGACCCGGCTCCCCGTTTGGTCACATCAGTCTCTCCTGTTGCCTTTGTATGTGTGCGGCATCCCATATCAGGACAAAACGGGCGCAAACGTGGTCACTGCGCATACAAAGCCAGCGGGAGGGGCTGGCGTGACGGCGGGGAAGGGGCCGGGCCAGTCGGCGGGCGCCAGAAGGTGACTTCTGCTGGTGACTCCGTTACTAGAGGGAAATAACGGGAACTGGATCGAATCCCGAAACGTAAACGTAACAAGAGTTTGATCACCAGTACCTTCAGTGACCCCGGATGTGACAGCAGACGGATGCCGGGCAGCGGGGAGCGGGTGCCCGAGACGATTTCCGCGCGGCAGCGCAGCCGGCCAGCGGACGGAGGGAGAACACGGTTGACTGACATCCAGCAGGTGGTGCCCGCCCCGCGGGAGGCCGCGCGCAGGTACCGGGCTTACGGCGCCCGGCACCTGGACATGCTCACGCGGCGGGCGGGGCTCGGCGAGGCCGACCGGCTCGCGATCCGCGCGGTGGCCACCGTGCTCCCGTTCCGGACCAACCCCTATGTCGTCGACGAGCTCATCGACTGGGACGCGGTTCCGGACGACCCGGTCTACCGCCTGGTGTTCCCGCAGCCTGACATGCTCCCGCGCGACGACGTGGACCGGATAGCGAGCCTGCTGCGCGCGGACGCGGCCGAGCGGCTGATCCGCTCGGCCGCCCATGAGATCCGGATGCGGCTCAACCCGCACCCAGCGGGCCAGCTGGTGCTCAACGCGCCGACCCTGGACGGCAGGCCGCTGCCCGGGCTGCAGCACAAGTACCCGGAGACAGTGCTGTTCTTCCCGAAGCAGGGCCAGACGTGCCACGCCTACTGCACGTACTGCTTCCGCTGGGCGCAGTTCGTCGACGAGCCGGAGCTGAAGATGGCCACGGACCACGTCGACACGCTCGTGGCCTACCTGCGCAGGCACCGGGAGGTGACCAGCGTCCTCATCACCGGCGGGGACCCGATGATCATGAGCGCCGCGGTGCTGCGGCGCTATGTCGAGCCGCTGCTCGACCCGCGCCTCGACCACATCGAGTCGATCAGGATCGGAACGAAGTCGCTGGCATACTGGCCGCAGCGGTACGTCACCGACACGGACGCGGACGACACGCTCAGGCTGTTCGCCGAGGTGGTCGCGGCCGGCCGCACCCTGGCGCTGATGGCGCACTACTCGCATCCTCGTGAGCTCGAGCCGCTGGTCGCGGCCAAGGCGATCCGCCGGGTCCGCGACACGGGAGCGGTGATCCGCACGCAGGCCCCGCTCATCCGCTCCGTCAACGACGCGGCCGTCACCTGGCGCTCGATGTGGCGCAGTCAGGTGCGCGCGGGAATGGTCCCCTATTACATGTTCGTGGAGCGCGATACAGGCCCGCAGGACTACTTCGCGGTGCCGCTGGCGCGCGCGCACGAGATCTTCCGTGACGCGTACGCCGGCGTATCGGGCCTGTGCCGCTCGGTCAGGGGGCCGTCCATGTCCGCGACGCCGGGCAAGGTGTGCGTCGACGGGATCGCCGATGTGGCGGGGGCGCGGGTGTTCGTGCTGCGGATGCTTCAGGCGCGCGATCCGTCGCTGGTTGGCCGGCCGTTCTTCGCCAGGTTCGACCCGCGGGCGACCTGGCTCACCGATCTGCAGCCCGCGTTCGCCGACAGGTTCCCCTTCGAGCCCGCGGAGTACGGGTCCGGCCCGGCCGGACTGCCGGGGGTATGGCCAGCTGAGCTGGTTGAGCCTGCCTGCTGACCGGGCCGAGGCTGCCCGTGGGGCAGCCGGGCGAAGTATGCTCCGGCCATGGAGCTGAACGGAACATCCGCGATAGTCACCGGTGCGGCCAGCGGTCTCGGCGAGGCGACCGCCAGAGCACTCGCCCGTGCCGGGGCGCAGGTCGTCGTCGCTGACGTCAACGAGGACCGCGGCAAGGAGGTCGCCGCGGACATCGGCGGGCACTTCGCCAGGACGGACGTGACGGACGAGGAGTCGGTCAGGGACGCGGTGGCCGCCGCGGCGACGGCGGGCGGGCCGCTGCGGGTAGCGGTCAGCTGCGCCGGCATCGGGTGGGCCGAGCGGACGGTCAACAGGGCAGGCGCGCCGCACAGCCTGGCCAGCTTCCAGAAGGTCATCGCGGTCAACCTGACCGGCACCTTCAACCTGATGCGGCTGGCGGCCGCGGCGATCGCGCAAACCGGTCCCGCCGACGCCGACGGTCAGCGCGGCGTGATCATCAGCACGTCGTCGGTCGCGGGCATCGAGGGCCAGACCGGCCAGCTTGCCTACTCGGCGTCCAAGGGCGCGATCATCGGGATGACGGTGCCCGCGGCGCGCGACCTGTCGGTCATCGGGGTACGGGTCAACACGATCTGCCCGGGCGTCATCGCCACGCCCATCTACAAGAGCATCGCGGGAACGGGCCAGGACGCCGAGGAGTTCCTCGCCAGGCTGGCGGCCCCGGTGGTGTTCCCGAAGCGACTGGGACGGCCGGAGGAGTTCGCGCAGCTGGTGCTCGCGCTCATCGCGAACGATTACATGAACGCGGAGGTCGTCCGGTTCGACGGCGGCATCCGGTTCCAGCCCAAGTGACCTTTCCTGTCCTCACGTCGCATGTCGGGGATCGCTGGGTGCCTCGGGCTCGCGGAAGGGACCAGGCCGGACGCGGACTGGACCGTTCGCGCCGCACGGCGCATCGCGCACAGAGGGCCGGACGACCATGGCGTCTTCTCGGACGACAGCATCGCCCTGGCTGCCAGGCGCCTTGCTGTCATGGACCCCTCGGCGGGCGGGCACCAGCCCATGCGGTCCGCCGACGGCCGCTTCTGGATGGTCTACAACGGCGAGATCTACAACCAGACCGAGCTCGCGCAGCGGCTGCGGGCGCGCGGCGTCCGGCTGCGCGGCGCCTCAGACTCCGAGGTGCTGCTCGAGACTTACGCCGCGGAAGGCAAGGACGCGCTCCGCCGGCTGCGCGGCATGTACGCCTTCGCCATCTGGGACTCCAAGAACGGTGAGCTGTTCTGCGCCCGCGACCCGTTCGGCGTTAAGCCGCTGTACTACACGCTGGCCGAGGGCGGCAGGCAGCTTCGGTTCGCGTCTGAGCGCAAGGCGCTGGCCGGCCCGGGTGAGGTCTCGGTGATCGACCCCGACGCGCTGCGCAGGTACCTGTCGTTCCAGTACGTCCCGGCTCCGGGCACGATGACACCCCCGGTGCGGTCACTGCCGCCGGGCCACTTCCTGACCGCCCGGCCGGGCGGGCCCGTCGACGTGTTCCGCTACTGGCGGCCGGTGCTGCGGCCGGCCAGGTCGCCGTCCCCGGATACCCCAGAGAGAATCCTCACCGCGCTGCGCGACTCGGTCGCCGCCCACCTGCGCAGCGACGTGCCGGTCGGCGCTTTCCTTTCCGGCGGCGTGGACTCGGCGACCATCTGCGCGCTCGCCGCGCAGACCAGGCCCGGCATGCTCACGTTTACCGCGGGCTTCGCCCGGTCCGGGTACAGCGAGATCGACGAGGCGCAGGAGACCGCGGCGGCGCTCGGGCTCAAGTCCGTGCCGTACCTGATCACCGCGCCGGAGTTCGCCGCGCGCCTGCCGCAGATCATCTGGCACCTGGATGACCCGATGGCGGACGCGGCCGCGATCCCGCTGTGGTTCGTCGCCAGGGAGGCCCGCCGGCACGTCAAGGTGGTGCTGTCCGGGGAAGGCGCGGACGAGCTATTCGGCGGCTACGGCGTTTACTACCAGCCTGGCGTGGTCCGGGCCGCGCCCCGGCTGCCGGGCTGGGGGCGCTCATCGGCCGCGGCGGTCGCCGCCCGGATGGCGCCCGGACAGCGCGGCAGGGGGCTGCTGAACCGGATCGCGACGCCGCTGCGCGAGCGCTACATCGGCAATGCCAGCATCTTCGCCACGGAAGACGTTGACCTTCTTACCCGCTACGGCGGCGGCACCGTCTACGACGTGACCGGGCCGCTCTTCGACCAGGCGGCCGAGGCTGGCCTTGACGACGTCGCCACCATGCAGCTTGTCGACATCAACACCTGGCTGCCGGGTGACATCCTGGTCAAGGCGGATCGGGCCACGATGGCCCACGGCCTCGAGCTGCGCACCCCGTTCCTCGACCGGGAGGTGATGGCGGCCGCCAGCCGGCTGGCACGGGCGGAGAAGACCGCCGCAGGCACGACCAAGTTCGCCCTCAGGGAGGCGATAGGCGGGCTGCTGCCGCAGGTGGCCGTGGAGCGCAGGAAACTGGGCTTCCCCGTGCCGATCGGGCACTGGTTCCATGGTGAGCTATCCGGGTACCCCGAGCAGGTGATCCGCGAGGCCAGGACCGAGGAATGGCTCGACAAGCGGGCAGTGCTCGACGTGCTGCGCCGGTTCAGGGCCGACGATCCCGACGTGTCGTGGCGTCACCTGTGGGCGCTCGTGGTGTTCTCGCTCTGGCACCAGATCTATGTGGAGCGCGTGTTCGATCCCGTGGCGCTGGGCTGGCAGAGCTGAATCAGCTGGCAGGGCCGGGTCAGGGTGTCTCGGCGGCCGGAGGCGGGCTGCCGCCGGCGATCAGCTGCTCGCGGATCTTGCGGCGCCCGCGGTGCAGCCGGGACATGACCGTGCCGACCGGCGTGCCCATGATCTCCGCGATCTCCCGGTAGGGGTATCCCTCGATGTCGGCGAGGTAGACCGCGGTGCGGAACTCGTTGGGCAGTCCGCGCAGCGCGCGCAGCAGGTCGGAGTCGGTGGTGTTGTCGAGCGCCTCGGCCTCCGCCGAGCGGACCGGCGGAGCCAGCCGGTCGGCGGACATCTGCCATTCCTGCAGGTCGCCGCCCAGCGCCTGCTGCGGCTCACGACGCCGCTTGCGGTACACGTTGATGAACGTCGTCGTGAGGATGCGGTTGAGCCACGCCCGCAAGTTGGTGCCGGGCCGGAACTGGTGGAACGCCGCGTATGCCTTGACCGACGTCTCCTGGACCAGGTCCTCGGCGTCGGTCGGGTTGCGGGTCATCCGCAGCGCCGCCGGGTACAGCTGGCTGAGCTGGGGCACGACGTCACGCTCGAACCGGGCGCGGCTGTCCGCTGTCGAGGCGACGGCGTAACCGTCCTGCGGCTCGGCGTAACCGGGCGCCTGCGCGGCGTCCGCAACGGCCGGAAGCGGCGTGCTACCTGCGACGCTGCCGTCGTAGTCTTCGTTCGGGCTCATACCTGGCTCCGGGGGTTTGTCAGTCTTACTCATATAGACGCACGGAAGACCGCCGGCAGTCCACTCTGTGATCTATATCACTTTAAGATATGTCGCGACATTCCCGAGAGCCTGAAGGGCCGCTGCAGAATCACTGAGAGTTGGCGCCTCTCGGCGTCCGGCTAGATCCAGCCGTGATACCACATGTGCGACAGCCAGTCGGAGTACGGGATGATCTTGCCCGCGAGGATCGGGTAAAAATACCAGAACAGAGCCAGGACGGCAAGCACATAGGTGCCAACCAGTACCGAGCCGATCGCGCGGCGTAGCAATCTCGCCGTGGCAGGACCGATGATCAGGCCCAGGCAGAGCACGATGCAGATGATCATGAACGGCTCGAACTCGAGCGCGTAGTAGTAGAACTTGGTCCGCGATACGAACGGCAGCCAGGTCAGCCAGCCCGCCGCGACGCCGAGTACGGCGGCTCCGGCCCGCCAGTCGCGGCGCGTGAACCACCAGCCCAGGCAGAACAGCATCGCGGGGATGGCCGCCCACCAGATGGCCGGGTTCCCGATCGCGAGCACTTCCTGCGACCACTCAGGTCCGGTATACCCGGTCGGGCACGCGTGGTAGTTCGACGGCCCGGTGTAGCACTGATAGAAGAAGGCCACCGGACGGCTGATCACCAGCCAGCCCCACGGCTGGGACTCGTACGGGTGCCGCGTGCTGAGCCCGAGCCCGAACTGCAGCATCTCCTTGTGGTATTCGAACAGCGAGTACAGCGCGGAGATGACCGGCGTGGTGACGCCGTTCTGCTGCGCGTAGTCGCGGTCGTACCCGGTGTTCGTGATCATCCAGCCAAGCCACGTGAGGGTGTACGTGACC
>JASHXJ010000634.1 GCA_030043595.1 Trebonia sp. | reverse complement strand
CGACGGCGGCGGCCAGGGCGCGCTGGCGGCCGACGCGCTGGCCGCAGCGGGCCTGTCCGTGCCGCCGCTGCGTGAGTCCACCATGTCGCGCCTGCGGCTCATCCTTCCCGCCGCGGCGGGCGTGACCAATCCGGTCGACCTGGCGGGCGCGGGGGAATCGGATATGCGCAGCTACGCGTCCGTCGTGAACGCGCTGCTGACCGGACCAGACGCCGACGCGGTCGTGCTGTCGGGTTACTTCGGCGACTACGCGACAAGCGCGCCGCAGCTGGCGGACGCCGAGTCGGCGGTCGCCGGGGCCCTCGCGGACGCGTCCGCGGACGCTGGCCGCCCGGTTGTGGTGCACAGCATGGCCACGACCGAGACCCCTGCCCTGCGGGTACTGCGCCGTCGCGGCATCCCCGTCTTCGACCGCATCGAGCACGCGGCCGCCGCGGTCGCCAGCGCGGCCCGCTGGACCGCGCTCTCGCCGGCGCAGGTGCCGCCGTTCGCCGTCGCACCGCCCGCCAGGGACGTCGCAGCTCGCGGCGGGGACGGAAGCTACGAGCGCACGCGGGAACTGCTGGCCGGATACGGCCTGAGCTTCCCCGCGGCCAGGTTCGTCGCCGACGCCGGCTCCGCCGCGGCGGCCGCGGCGGATATCGGCTACCCGGTCGTGCTCAAGGCCATGGGGCTCGCGCACAAGACCGAGGCTGGCGGTGTCGCGCTCGGCCTCCAGGACGAGCCTGCGCTGCGGGCAGCGTTCGCGCGCATGCAGCAGCGCACGCGGGCCGCTGCCTTCGCCGTCGAGGCCATGGTGCACCGGCCAGGTTCGGTCGAGCTGATCATGGGTGTCCGGCAGGACCTGGCGTTCGGGCCGGTCGCCATGGTCGGCATCGGCGGGATCACCGCCGAACTGCTGGCCGACACCGCGGTCGGCCTGGCTCCGCTTACCCGCCATCGGGCACTGCGGATGCTCGGATCGCTCCGGCAGGCCCCGCTGCTGACCGGGTGGCGCGGCGCCGCGCCCGTTGAGCTTGACGCCGCCGCCGCTGCCCTCGTGGCGATCGCCCTCGCAGGCGCCGAGCACCCGGAATACAGCGAGCTTGAGGTCAATCCGGTCCTGGCACACCCGGGCGGTGCCATCGCCCTCGACGCGCACGGCGTCCTCGGTGCCCTCCGTACCGGAGCGTGACAGGCGGTTTCCAGTTCTTGGGCCCGTCAGCCCTTTCGTCCCCGGATCCGCGAGGAGGGATGCAGATGCCGGACAACCCGCGCCGGGTCGCCATAGTCACCGGTGCCGCCCGTGGTATCGGCGCCGCCACCGCCTGCCGCCTGGCCAGGGACGGGATGGCGATCGCGGCACTCGACCTGAAGGCCGGCGCTTGCGAGGCAACCGTGGCTGCCATCACCGTGGCTGGCGGTCAGGCGATCGCGGTCGGCGCCGATGTCAGCCAGGCTGACCAGGTGGCGGCGGCAGTGGGCGCGGTGGCCGCTGACCTGGGACCGCCGGCCGTGCTGGTCAACAACGCCGGCGTGATCCGGGACAACTTGCTGTTCAAGATGTCGGACGACGACTGGGACACAGTGGTCAGCGTCCATTTGCGCGGCGCTTTCCTCATGAGCCGGGCCGCGCAGAAATACATGGTCGACCAGCGTTACGGCCGGATCATCACCCTGTCCTCCAGCTCCGCCCTGGGCAGCCGCGGGCAGGCCAACTACTCCGCGGCCAAAGCCGGGCTGCAGGGCTTCACCAAGACGCTGGCCATCGAGCTCGGCCCGTTCGGCATCACCGCGAACGCGGTGGCCCCCGGTTTCATTGCCACCGACATGACCGCGGCGACCGCCGCCCGGCTGACCATGAGCTTCGACGACTTCCAGGCCAGCGTGGCGGCGCAAACCCCGGTCCGCCGGATCGGGCAGGTGGCGGACGTCGCGCACGCCGTCTCATTCCTGGCCAGCGAGGGCGCAGGCTTCGTGTCCGGACAGGTGCTCTACGTGACAGGTGGTCCGCTGAGCTGACCCAGGTCACTGACCGCCTGCTGGGATGGCCGTCACTGGCCGCGGCGCTTCCCGGTGCGGGTCCACCGCCTTCGGCGGTTGCGCTGCGAGCCGGCGTAACCGGGCATCGCCTGAAAGCCGTTGTAGTCGGACATCGCCTGAAAACTGCCGTAAAGAGAGTGCGCCTGAAAGGCACCCATCTGCTGAAGTGCTGGCTGTCCTCCCTGCTCCGTACCGCTGAGCTGGATCGTGTGGATGTTGGTGACTCCTACGACCGATCCGTCAGAACCGAAATCGACGTAGTTGGCCTCGACCACCAGGCTTTGCTTGCTCAGCGCGGCGACTCGCCTGGCGAAGCGCTCGATGCCTCGTTCAAGCAGTTGCCGCTGGAGGTCAAAGTAGGGCGTCTGGCTGCCCTGCCGGGCGAGCCTGTCAAGACGGGCCCGGTAGAAATGCCCGAGCCCGACGCAGCCGTTGTGCGCCTCCACGATGATGTGTGATGCGCCGGCGAGCACCGGAGCATTCGCCTCGACGAACCTCCACTGCTGAGCACTTTCGCCGACAATCCTCGGCGGGCACGTCACCGCGATGACATGCGGAGACAGCCCGTACAGCCGGCCCTGGGGCGGCTCATTCCGCACCCTGGTCACGAGCTGCTGCATCCTGGACGGCTGGGGCGGATTAGCGCCGGCGACCATCCTGGGATCCGCGCAGACGATCAGCACCGCTCCGCTGTGGTCGATGTGCTGCGCGTCCAGAGTCAGAAAAGGCACGACAAATCCCTTCAATCCAGGCCATAGGGCATAGTCGAGCATCAATTATGGGCCTGCCGATCCCGCCATCGTGGCGACATGGTCCACTGGTCTGATAACGGTTGGTTCGGGTAATGAGCAGGCTGTCGAGGCAGGCGGGAGGACCTGGTGGAGGCGGAACGGGAGGAGCGGGCGGGCAGCCCGCCGCAGACCTGGCAGGAGCACTGGTTCGACCACCGGCAACTGCTGCGGCTGTACTACAGCGACGGGCACTGCGCGATCTACCTGGACCCCGATGTCCGCCGGGCGGAAATCAGGTGGCTGCCCGGCTACATCAGCCAGGCCTGGGAGTACTCCAAGGCGGCCTACGGCGATGCGTTCGGGCCGGACCCGCGCATCTATTCCATCCACCACGCCGGCCGGCACGGTGGCGGCCACGCCGGCTATTACGTCAGCCCCGTCCACGACTACCGAAACGTCAGCGACTGCGGCCTGGACACCTGGCGGGAAGGCGAGCCGCTCGCCCCCGAGCTGCCCGCGCACGAGATAGGCCATAC
>JASHXJ010000084.1 GCA_030043595.1 Trebonia sp. | reverse complement strand
TCCCGCTGCTGCGCAAGGGCGACCTGATCACGACGATTGCCAGCGAGGGCCAGGCCCGCTACGAGGTGATAGCGGTGTCCGATAGCAGCAAGCCGGTCCCGTTCAGCGACCTTCCCAACCAGCTCCTGCTCGTCACCGCCGACTCACGGTTCGCGCCCGAGCACTACATCGAGGTCGAGGCGAAGCTGCTCACCACTCCGCAAGCCGAACCCGGCGGCCTGCCGGCGATCGGCGCGTCCGAGGTCGCGCTCGGCCGGGATTTCTACGCGCTGATCCCGTCGATGTCCTGGGCGATCGCGCTGGCCGCCGCCGCGCTGCTGGGCAGTCTGGCCGCGGCCCGCTGGGCCCGCTGGCCCGCCTGGATCGTCACGATCCCCGTCGTGCTTGCCATCCTCTGGAACCTGTACGAGAGCCTGTCCGCCCTGCTTCCCAACCTGTACTGAGGATCTCAGATGACTGAAACCGCAATCCCGCAGACCCAGCCGCTGGATTCCCCGCTGGTCGGGCTCGAGGCGCGCAAGGTCTCGGCCTGGTTCGGCAAGCACAAGGTGCTGGAGCAGGTGTCGCTCGAGATGCCGCCTGGCACGGTGACCGCGCTGATCGGCCCGTCCGGCTGCGGCAAGTCAACGTTCCTGCGGATCCTCAACCGGATGCACGAGATGATCCCCGGCGCCGCGCTGTCCGGCGAGGTACTGCTGGCCGGGCAGGACATCTACCACGCCAGCCAGCGCCCGCAGCAGATCCGGCGCCGGATCGGGATGGTCTTCCAGAAGCCCAACCCGTTCCCCACGATGTCCATCTACGACAACGTGACCGCCGGACTGAAGCTGGCCGGCATCAAGGTTCGCGACAAGGACACGCTTGTGGAGTACTGCCTGCGACGGGCGGGCCTGTGGGAGGAGGTCCGTCGCCGCCTGTCCACCCCCGGCGGGTCGCTGTCCGGCGGCCAGCAGCAGCGGCTGTGCATCGCCAGGTCGCTGGCCGTCTCCCCGGACGTGCTGCTGATGGACGAGCCGTGCTCGGCGCTTGACCCGACCTCGACCCGCCGTGTCGAGGAGACGATCGCCGAGGTTTCCTCCACGGTCACGGTCGTGATCGTCACCCACAACATGCAGCAGGCCCAGCGCGTGTCGCAGTACTGCGCGTTCTTCCTCGCCGCCGAGGGCACTCCCGGCGGCATCGTCGAAACAGGCCGGACCGAGCAGGTCTTCGAAGACCCGCACGACCCGCGCACCGCCGACTACGTGCACGGCCGCTTCGGCTGATGCCCCAGGTCATCCGGAACGGATCCGGCCGACTCCGCGGCGAAGGCCGCCTGCGGCTGTATTTCCGTTGACCGGGCCGCACCGCGGCGAGAAGACTTGGCGCATGCATGCGGTAGTAGCCACCGTGCGCATCGACGATGTGCAGGTCGCCCGCGACGCGCTGGCGGGCTTGAGGCTGAACGTGGTGCCACGGGCACCCGGTTTCGTCGCTGCGTACTGGCTGGCGCCGGTCGACCGCATCGGCATGTCCGTTATCGTCTTCGACACCAGGGAGCACGCCGACGCGGCCGCCGCCCATCCGCTCCCGCCGCTGCCTGGTGTCACGCCGCTGACCCTGGAGATCCGTGAGGTATACGCCAGCGCCTGAGTCAGCGACGTGACTTCGAAACAGTTCGACGGCCTGCCGCAGTCCTGGCACAGTGGTCCGCGTGGCTGACTTCGATGTCGTTACTGCCGAGGACGTGCAGCTCATGCAGGGCCTGGCCCAGCGCGTCACCGCTGTCCGTCCCAATCTGGTCAATAGCGACGCGACCTTCGGGGAGCTGGCCTGGATCTGGGGTAAGGGGCATGCCCGCGACGGCGGGACCTGGCCGTGCCGCCTGTGGTTTTCCGGCGGCGAGCTGGTCGCGTGGGGGTGGGCCTACCTGCCGCACCGGGTGCGGCGAAGTGACGGGTCGGTGCGGGAGGTCACTGGCGCCTATCTGGGGTATCAGGTCCATCCCGGCCGGGCGGAACTCATCGACGACGTGATCGGCTGGTACGACGGCGTCGCGGCTGGCCTTGAGCGCACGGTGATGCCCCGGATGGCCGACGAGCTGGCGCTGAAGCGCTGGGCGGCGCACCGGTACCAGACCGACCCGGCCTCGCTCGGCGACACCGGGTCCTGGACTCAGCTCAATGAGCGGGATCTCACCGACGTGGAGCAGCCGGCGCTGCCGCGCGGGTTCCGGTTCCGCAGCGCCGCCGAGGCCGGGCCGGAGGCCGCGGTCCGGGCCCACGTGGACGCCTGGGCTCCGTCAACCTACACAGCCGAGGGTTACGAGGGCGTCCGGCGGACGGCGACGTACCGCGCCGACCTGCACGTCCTGGTCGAGGCGCCGGACGGGACGATGGCCGCATCGACGATCATGTGGCTGGACGAGGCCAACAAGACCGCCGAGTTCGAGCCGGTCGGGACACATCCGGGCTACCGGCGCCTGGGACTGGGCACCGCGATGCTTCTGCACGGGATGCGTCTGGCGCGCGATGCCGGAGCCGTTCACATGACTGTCGGGTGCCTGGGAGCGCCCGGGCATGCGCGGGCGCGCGGGCTGTACTACGGAGTCGGGTTCCGGCCGTTCACGCGGGACGCGCCGCTGATCAAGCCCGCGTCGTAGGGGGGTGCGCCTGATGGCGATCGATGAGCCCGTCCTGACCGCCCCGGGGCGGCCTGACACCCTCCTGCGTCGCGGGCGGACTCTCGAGGGCATCACGCTGGGCTGGAACGTAGCCGGGATCGCCGTGCTGGCGGTGGCGGCCGTGGCGGCCCGATCGGTCGCGCTGGCCGGGTTCGGCCTGGATTCGCTGATCGAGATCGGGGCGAGCACGGTCGTGCTGTGGGAGCTTTCCGGATCTGGGGAGGATCGGCAGCGGCGGGCGCTGCGGCTGATCGGCGGCGCGTTCGCGGCACTGGCGGTCTACCTGACGATCCAGTCGGTCCTGGTGCTGGTGACCGGCTACCGGCCAGGGCATAGCGCGCTGGGGATCGCCTGGACGGCCCTGACGGCGGCGGCGATGTTCGCGCTAGCCAGGGGCAAGGCGCGGACCGGGAAGGCGCTGCGCAACCCGGTACTGGTCACGGAAGGCCGGGTCACCATGGTTGACGGAATCCTGGCGGTCGCCGTGCTGGCCGGGCTCGTGCTGAACGCGGCGGCGGGCTTGTGGTGGGCGGACCCGCTGGCCGCGCTGGTCATCGTGTGCTACGCGCTGCAAGAGGCACGGGAGATCTTCCTCGCCCGGCACTGACTCCGCGACGCGGGAACGGTGGTATTGGCGGGGCTAGGGTTGTCCGCGGGGCTGGAGTCAGCGCGGCGCGGGGCCAGGAATCAGCGTTCGCGGCCTGCGGCGGAATCGGGCATTCCGGGCACGGCGGTTAGCGCGGAACATCCTTGCTGTCAGGGGTCGCAGAATCTTCCACGTTGCCTGGCCCCGCGGCCGGAGGCCGGGTGGTGCCGGAACGGTGGTGGCGGGCGAGGCTGGCGTTGCCCGTGGGAGCCGGATCCGCTGCGGCGAAAGGGCCACGAATCAGCGTGTCGCCTATCTGCACCGCCCTTTGTATGACTTCCGCATGACATATCAGGACAAATTGACCTCCAAAGTGGTCAGGGCGCATACAAAGACGACAGGAGTGACTGTGGTGACAGCTGATGGTCGCCGGACATGAGGGCGGTTGGGGCGGCTGGGGCAGCGGGGGCGGGCAGCAGGGCGTGGGCAGCGGGGCGTGGGCAGCGGGGCGTGGGCAGCGGGGGGCGGGCGGGGACGGGGGGCGCTCGAGGCGGACCGCTGCGCTGGCGGGAATGACAGCAGGATCGCATCTTCGTTCCTTTGGCTGCCGCAGTCATGTAGGTGCGGTGAGACGGGCGGGATCGTTCGGCATATGCGAAAAAGCGCTGGTGGCGGGGGCGGAAAGCGGCTAACGGCGCGATCCGGGCACAGGGGTACGGGGGGCTGGTGCAAGGTCCGGCGGCCGTTTTACGGTGACCTCAGGGCGCATCTGCGACGGCAAGGAGGCCGCGTATGAAGATCACCGTGAACGTCGATGGCGTGCGCTACGACGACGACGTCGAACCGCGGTTGCTGCTCGTGCATTACCTGAGAGAACAGGCCGGGCGGACCGGCACACCCATCGGCTGTGACACTTCCAACTGCGGCGCCTGTACTGTCCTGATGAACGGGATGTCCGTGAAAAGCTGCTCGGTGCTCGCGGTGCAGGCCGACGGGGCGGACATCGTCACCATCCAGGGCCTGGCGAACGGGGAGCTGCACCCGCTGCAGCGAGCCTTCCACGAAGAGCACGCGCTGCAGTGCGGGTACTGCACGCCCGGCATGATCATGGCCGCGGCGGACCTGCTGCGCGACAACCCGCACCCGACCGAGGAGGAGGTCAGGGACGGGCTCGAGGGGAACCTGTGCCGCTGCACCGGGTACCAGAACATCGTCCGGGCCGTCCTGAAGGCCGCCGGGAGCGCGGGGGTGACCGCATGACCACGACCGAGACCGCCGCACACGAGGTCGGCAAGGCCCGTGCCCGCAAGGAAGACGCGCGCCTGATCACCGGCCAGACCAACTGGACCGACAACATCACGCTGCCAGGCCTCGCCTATGTCGGCTACGTCCGCAGCCCGTACGCGCACGCCAGGATCACCTCCGTGGACCTGTCGCAGGCCCGGCAGGCGCCCGGCGTGCTGGCCGCGTTCTCCGGCGCGGACCTGGCCGCCGAGCAGGGCAGCCTGCCGTGCGCCTGGCCCGTCACCCCGGACATCGTGATACCGGCGCATCCGCCGATGGCCGTCGACACCGTACGGTACGCGGGGGAGATCGTCGCCGCGGTGGTCGCCAGGGACCGGTACGCCGCGGCGGACGCGGTCTCGCTCGTCGACGTGAACTACGACGCGCTCGAGCCGGTGCTCGACATGGAGGCGGCGCTCGCGGCGGGCTCTGTCAAGGTCCACGACGCCGGGAACAAGTCCTTCACCTGGACGTTCGAGAACGGCGATGTCGAGGCGGCGTTCCGCGACGCGCCGATCGTCCTGGAGCGCACGTACCGGCAGCAGCGGCTGATCCCGTGCGCGATGGAGCCCCGTGCCGTGGTGTGCGCGCCTGTGGGCGACGAGTACACGGTATGGTCGGCCACGCAGATCCCGCACGTGCTGCGGGTGATGCTCGCGCTCGTCACTGGCGTCCCGGAGCAGAACATCCGGGTGATCGCGCCGGACGTCGGCGGCGGCTTCGGCTCGAAGCTGCAGGTCACGGCCGAGGAGGTGCTCGCGGTGCTGCTCGCGCGGCGGCTCGGCCGTCCGGTGAAGTGGACCGAGTCGCGCTCCGAGGGCAA
>JASHXJ010000633.1 GCA_030043595.1 Trebonia sp. | reverse complement strand
GCGGGTGCCGCGCTGTTCGCGGCGTTCATGCCGGCCGACGGCAAGTCACCCGTGGTCGTCGCCGTGGTCGCCATCGGGTTCCTGGTCGCGGCGGCCGCCTACTGGCCGTCCGCCAGAGGCTCATCCGGGCGCAGCCCTTCGGCGGACGCCCAGCGGAGCAGTTCCTGAGTAGCCCGCTCCTTGCCGATCACGCCCTCGGACAGGCGCAGCTCGAGCAGGTGGTTCCAGGCTTTCCCGACCAGCGGCCCGGGCTGCAGGCCGAGCAGCGACATGATCTGGTCCCCGTCGAGCTCGGGCCTGATCCTGTCCAGTTCCTCCTGCTCGCGCAGCACCTCGATGCGCTCTTCGAGCGCGTCGTACGACGCCGCCAGCCGCGCTGCCTTGCGCGCGTTGCGCGTCGTGCAGTCCGCGCGGGTCAGCGCGTGCAGCCGGGTGAGCAGCGGCCCGGCGTCGCGCACGTACCTGCGCACCGCCGAGTCCGTCCACTCGCCCTCGGCGTAGCCGTGGAACCGCAGGTGCAGCTCCACGAGCCGGCACGCGTCGGCGATGACGTCCTTGCCGAACCGCAGTTCGGTCAGCCGCTTGCGCACCATCTTCGCGCCGACCACCTCGTGGTGGTGGAACGCGACCTTGCCACCGGGCAGCAGCGTCCTGGTCTTCGGCTTGCCCACGTCGTGCAGCAGCGCGGCCAGCCGGAGGACAAGATCGGGCGGCAGGCCGTACCGCGGCTCGAGATCGATCGCCTGGCGCAGCACGGTAAGGCTGTGGCTGTAGACGTCCTTGTGCCGGTGGTGCTCGTCGACCTCCATCCGCAGCGCGGGCACCTCGGGCAGCACCTGCTCCGCGACCGACGTGCGCACGAGCAGGTCGATCCCGTCCGCAGGCGCCGCGGTCAGCATGAGCTTGGTCAGCTCGTCGCTGATCCGCTCCGCGGAGACGATGGCCAGCCGTGCCGCCTGCGTGCTCATGGCAGCCTGCACCTCGTCCGCGACAGTGAACCCGAGCCGCGCGGCGAACCGGGCGGCGCGCAGCATCCGCAGCGGGTCGTCGGAGAACGAGTCCTCGGGCCGCCCGGGCGTGCGGATCACGCGCTCGGCCAGCGCCGCCAGGCCGCCGAACGGGTCGACAAGCTCATAGGAGGGCAGCCGCGCGGCCATCGCGTTGATCGTGAAGTCGCGCCGGGACAGGTCCTCCTCCAGCGACGTGCCGTACCGGACGTCAGGCTTGCGCGACCGCGGCGCGTACCGCTCGCTGCGATACGTGGTGACCTCGAAGATGGTGTCGCCCTTGCGCAGGCCGATCGTGCCGAATTCGATCCCCACCGTCCACGTCGTGTCGGCCCACTCGCCGGTGATCTCAAGGACCCGCGCGGGAACCGCGTCGGTGGTCATGTCCAGGTCCCCGCCGGAGCCGGCGCCAAGGAACACGTCCCGCACGGGTCCGCCGACTAGCGCCAGCTCGTGCCCGGCGCGCGCGAACAGCTCGCCGAGCTCGGCCACGGCCGGCGCGTAACGGGTACGCAGCAGCGCGGCGGCCGACTTACGCTGGTCGGCACGCATCGGGGCGACGGAGGTGGGGTCTGACACGGGCATCGAGGGTGACTAGCCCAATCCTTTCCGGAAAACGGCAATAGCATGCGAAGCGTGCGCTCTGTCGTTCGTACCCTGATCGCTGGCTTCCTCGCCCTCGCCGGACCGGTTCTCGCCGCACCGGCCGTGGCGGCTCATGCCCAGGAGGTCCACCAGTCATCCCGAACGAACACGGCCTCCTCGCGCCAGCTCACCATCTCTATCGACGCGGTGAACCCCAGCTTCGCGACTCCCAGCTCCACGGTCACGGTGAGCGGAACGCTAACAAACGATACCGGCTCGCCGCTGCAGGGCATCCAGGTCCAGCTGCTGACGCAAGCGCAGTATTTCCTCACCCGCTCGCAGATGGACAGCTACGCGGCCGGCAGCGACCAGGTCATGTCGCCGCAGCCGGCCGGCAATCCCTTCACCCTGACCGGCACGGTGCACACCGGCGCCACGGTGCGCTGGTCCGCGTCGTTCACCGCGGCCGCGGCCGGGTACAGCGCCAGCACGGTCGGCGTGTACCCGCTGGTGGCGCAGGCGCAGTCCGCCGACGGCACCCCGTACGGCAGCGAGCGCACGTTCCTGCCGTACTGGCCGGGGCAGGACGCCGCGGACCCGCTGAACGTCGCGTGGCTCTGGCCCCTCATCGACCAGCCGCAACAGGGCGCGTGCCCGCAGACGCTGGCCACCAACTCGCTGGCCGGCAGCCTGGCCTCAGCAGGCCGGCTCGGCACGCTGCTCACCGTCGGCGAGCAGTGGTCGCAGCTGGACCACCTGACGTGGGTAGTCGACCCGGCGCTGCTGTCCGACGCCTCGGTGATGACGAAGAAGTACCTGGTGGGCGGCGACTCGCTGTGCAGGGGCGGCGCCCGCGAGCCCGCGAGCGCGACCGCCGCCGAGTGGCTGGGGTCGCTCACCACAGGCACGGCCGGCGACCCCATGTTCCTCACCCCCTACGGCGACGCCGACGTCGCCGCGCTGACCCATGCCGGGCTGGACACTGACGTGCGGACCGCCTACCAGCTCGGGGAGTCCGTGGCCAGGAAGATACTGGGGCGTCCGTTCGGGATACATGGAAACGGTCCTGGTGACGGCGGGTCACCGGCGGTCGCCTGGCCAGCCGGCGGGACCGCGGACGCGAGCGTGCTCAGCAGCCTCGCAACCGACGGCGGGATCTCCGCTGTCGTGCTGGACAGCGGGGAGATGACGTCCACGGACGCGCCCTACGACAACGCCCTCGCCTCGACCACCGCGGGGAACGGCAGCCCGATGGGGGTCCTGCTCGCCGATTCCGGGCTGACCGGCATCCTCGGCTCGGCATCGGCCGGCTCGCCGGCCAGCGCGCAGTTCACCACCGAGCAGGACTTTCTCGCGCAGACCGCGATGATCGCCGCCGAGGCGCCCTATAAGGCGCGCTCCCTTGTCGTCGCGCCGCCGCCGCGCTGGGATCCGTCCGCGGCGGAGGCCGCCCGGTTGCTCTCGCTCACCTACTCGGCTCCCTGGCTGCACCAGACCGGGCTGTCCAGCCTGGCCGCCGCCAGCACACGGACGCCGCACCGGTCGCTGCCCGTCAGCCAGGTCAGCCGCGCCGAGCTCGGCGCCGGCTACCTCGGCCAGGTCAGGTCGGTCGACGCGAGCCTCGCGCAGTACACAGGCATGCTCTACCAGCCAGCCGCCGGCCTGCTGCAGTCCCTCGACGCTGCGGCGGTCGTCACCGAGTCCGCGGCCTGGCGCGGCCCTGGCGCGGCCGGGGGGTGGGTGGCGCTCGACAAGCTCGCGGACTACCTGCGCGACCGCGAAGAGAAGGTGACGATCCTGGGCGGGACGAAACTGCTGCTGGCCGGCGCCTCCGGTCCGGCACCGGTCTCGGTGCAGAACGCGGGGCAGCTGCCCGTCCAGGTGGCGGTCAGGGTGATCGTGCCGCCAGACAGCCAGCTCTCGGTCGACAACCCTAACGCCCTGATCATGATTCCCGCCCTGAAGACGGGCACCGTCACGATGACCTTGCACTCCAGCGGCATCGGGACGACCACGATACAGCTACAGTTGGTGACTAAGGATGGGTCGCTGCTGACCTGGCGCGGGGCGTCGCAGTCCCTGAGCGTCGAGGCCACGCACTATGGACGGGCGGTTCTTGTGCTGATCGCCGCGGCGCTGGGAGTGGTCGTGCTCGCGTCGGTGACGCGGTGGATCCGCAGGCGGCGCACCGACAGTACAGCTGAGGGCAGATCTGGAGGCACCGGATGACCAGGCCGACCCGGCCCGGTGGGGAGGGTCCCGGATCGCCTGAAGACCATTCGCAAGAGGACCTCTCCCGGGACGGCCGCCGTGACCTCAGGGACCGTTCGCGGCCACCCGATCCGCGCGCCAGGCGGCAGATGCCGCCCCCGTCAGGGCCGCCGCCAGCCCCGGGGCAGCCCCCGGGGACGTCGCAGCCCAGGTTCACCCCGCGTCCGGGCCCGCCGCAATCCTCGCCGGCCGGCCCGCTGCCGCCGCAGCCAGGGCAGGCCGGCCGGCCCTCGTTCACCCCGCGATACGGCGAGCCACGGCGCGGCGGCCAGCACCAGCGGGACGGCCGGAGCGGCGGGGAACGCCGCGGCGACGACAGGCCGCGCCCGACGTTCACCCCGCGGGAGGGGTACCTGCCGCCGCCGGACAGCAGACGCCGTGCCGCGTACCCGCCGCCTACGGCGTTCCAGCCGCCCCCGCCGGGGTACCCGCAGCAGACCTATCCGCAGCCCTTCGACTACCCGCAGGTGCCGCCGCGCCCGGTCGCCCCCAACCGCACCAGGATCCTCGAGGTTCCGCCGGGCGGCGGCCCGGACAGCGGCCCGCAGCCCGCCGCCGACACGCAGCCCAACCTGGCACGCTCCAGCCAGGTCATGGCCCTCGGCACGCTCGCGTCCCGGCTCACCGGGTTCCTGCGCACGTTCGTATTCGTGTACGCGCTCGGCGTCGGGGCACTCGCGAACGCGTACAACAACTCCAACACGCTGCCGAACACCGTGTACTACCTCATGCTGGGCGGCATCTTCACCAGCGTGGTGGTGCCCCTGCTCGTCAAGGCGGCGAAGGAGGACCCGGACCGGGGCGAGGCGTACGCCGAGCGGATCTTCACGCTGGGCGTGATCGCGCTGTTCACCGTCACGGTCATCGCGACCGCGCTGGCGGCGCCGATCGCCGACCTCTACGCGGGAAAGCTCAACAACGCCGAGGAGCACCACGTGATGGTGATCTTCGCGTACTTCTTCATCCCGCAGATCTTCTTCTACGGGATGGACTCGCTGCTCGGCGCGATCCTGAACACCCGGGGCAGGTTCGGCGCCAACATGTGGACGCCGGTGATCAACAACGTCGTGGTCATCGCCGTCGGCGGGCTGTTCGTCGTGACCCAGG
>JASHXJ010000632.1 GCA_030043595.1 Trebonia sp. | reverse complement strand
GGACAGCGGCGCCTTGTCCCCGGCGTGCGCGATCCGCGCGTCCTTCAGCTCGTCCAGGGTGCGCGCGCCGCCGATCGCGGCCAGCGCGGCCGCGAGCGCGCGGTCGGTTTCCTCATCTGACAACGCGGTCACCGTGACCGGGTCGTAGTTCTTGTTTGGTGCGGACATCTTTCGCTTCCTAGAGGCCGTACACAGCTGGAAGGCCCGCGCCGGCAGCGGCAGCGGATTCTTATCCCGAACGGAGGGTGGCGACTGCATCCAGCACACTGACCCTACCGGGCGGATCGCCCGCTTGCGGCACGCCGCCGGCTAACGCCTACGCGACGGGCGCGCCCGCGGGCAGCGTAAATCGGAACTCCGCGCCACCGCCGGGGGCACGGCCCACGGTGATGTCGCCGCCGAGCGCCTCGACCAGGCCCTTCACGATGTACAGGCCAAGGCCCGTGCCGCCGCGCCGCTTGCCCCGCCAGAACTGGCGGAACACCCGCGGCGCGACCTCGGGGGGGATCCCCTCACCCTGGTCGCGCACCGCGACGGCGACCGCTTCCGCCTGGTCGCCGCCGATGCGCGCGCGCTCTACCACGACTGTCACGATACCAGCCCCGTGCCTGACGGCGTTTTCCACGAGGTTGCCGAGGATCTGGTCGATCTTGTCGGCGTCCAGCCAGGTGTCGGGAAGGTCCGGCGCCGCCTCGAGGCGGAACCTGTCCTCCGGCTCGCCGGCCGCCACCCGGCCGGCGATGAGCTTCCTGGCCCGGTCCGGGATGTCGACGAGCTGCCGGTGCACCTCCATCCGGCCGGACTCGATGCGGGACACGTCGAGCAGTTCGGTGATCAGCCGGGTGACCCGGTCGGCGTCCGCGTTGACGGTCTCGAGCATGACGACCTTCTGGTCGTCGGTGAACCGGTGCCACTTGGCCAGCAGCGTGGCGGTGAACCCCTTGACGGAGGTCAGCGGGGAGCGCAGCTCGTGCGCGACGGTCGAGACCAGCTCGGCGCGGCTGCGCTCGAGCCGGGCGCGCTGCTGTGCCCCGCGCAGGCTGATGACCAGCCGGCGGACCGGCCCGTTGCGCCCGTCGCGCACATAGCCGACGGAGACGAGCAGCTCGGTGCCGTCGGTGAGGTACAGGCTCCGCTCCGGGTGCCGGGTGCGCGTGGCCAGGCCGTGATAGGGATCGACGAACACCCACCAGTCCCTGCCGTCGTCGTCGCGGAACGGCAGCACGTCGGACACGAACTTGCCGATGGCCTCTTCCGCCGCGGTGTTCGTGAGCCGGCCCGCCGCGCGGTTGAACACGACCACGCGTCCTACGTCGTCCGCCACGACCAGCCCGTCGGGGAGTTCGTCGGCCGTCAGGGACGGCGGCACGGCGGGCAGGCCGCCGGCACGCTCGGGCGGGCCGGATGTGCCCCGGCTCGCGGTGTTGTCCTCCACGACTGCGACGCCTCCGTCCGGCAGCGGCCGCGCTCGGCCACAACCTGACTCGTTCCACGATGCGGGTGACGGAATGTGATCAGACTCTAGCGCGGGAAAGCACCCCAATGACAGTCCCGGGTACCGGATTTCTCTACGTTGTAGCGCGAATACCGTATGCGACGATTGCTCACTCACAATGAAGACATGCAACGCGATGTAATCATGACGGCTCGTGCCGGGTTCCCGCGCGCAGTGCCGCCGCGGAGGCGTACATGCATACCGCCGCCGCCGCCGCGAGGTTCAGGCTTTCCGCCTTGCCGTAGATCGGCACCGCCACCGACTGGTCGGCCAGCGCGAGCAGGTCGGGCGGAAGTCCCCATGCCTCGTTGCCGAACAGCCACGCGGTGGGCCTGGCGAGCGCTTCGCGGGCCAGCGGGTCGTCCAGGGGAAGGCCGGCCCGGCCGTCTGCCGCGACGATCCGCATGCCGGCCGCGCGCAGCGCGGAGATCGTCTCCGGCAGCCGGGTTCCCGCCACCACGGGCAGGTGGAACAGGCTGCCGGCGCTGGCCCGCACGCACTTGCCGTTGTAGGGGTCGACCGAGGCGTCGGCGAAGACCACCGCGTCTGCCCCCGCCGCGTCGGCGGTGCGCAGCACGGTGCCCGCGTTGCCCGGGTCCCGAACGTTGGCGAGCAGCGCCACAAGCCTTGGCTTCGCCGCGATGACCTGGCTGAGCGGCACGTCGACGAAGTCGCAGACCGCCAGCAGCCCCTGCGGGGTGACGGTCTGCGCGAGCTCGCTCATCACCTCGCCGCTCACCGTCTGGACATCGGCGCCGGCGCTGGCGGCCGCCGCGACGAGCGCGGCGTGCCGCGCCTGTGCGGGCGCGGTCACGAACAAGCCGGTGACGCGTGCGCCCGTGGCGAGCGCCTCGGAAACAGCCTGCGGACCTTCCGCGAGGAACGCCCGCTCACGCTGGCGCAGCGCCCGCTTGGTCAGCCGTCGGGCCGCCTTCAGCTGCGCCGAGCTCGCGCTGCGGTGATCGCTGATCGCCAAGGAGCCGCCGTCAGGCGGCCGCGCCAGCGCTCACCGGGCTCTCCGGGACCGCCTGGCGCGCGACCTCGACCAGCGCGGCGAACGCCGCCTCGTCGCTGACGGCGAGCTCGGCGAGAACGCGACGGTCCACCTCGACGCCGGCCGCCTTCAGGCCCTGCACGAACCGGTTGTACGTCATCCCGTTCGCCCGGGCCGCGGCGTTGATGCGCTGAATCCACAGCCGGCGGAAGTTGCCCTTGCGGTCCTTGCGGTCGCGGTAGGCGTAGGTCATCGAGTGGAGCACTTGCTCCTTGGCCTTGCGGTAGAGCCGTGACCGCTGGCCCCGGTAGCCGCTCGCGCGCTCGAGGACTACCCGGCGCTTCTTCTTGGCGTTAAGCGATCGCTTGACGCGTGCCATTGTCGTGTCTCCCTAGGTATGGGCCTGCGGCTACTGCGTGCTACCTGCCGAGCAGCTTCCTGATTTCCCGGACGTCCGCGGGCCTGAGCTGCACCTCGTTGTAGAGCCGGCGGGTGACGCGGGACGACTTGTGCTCGAACAGGTGCTGGCGGTTGGCACGCCGCCGCATGATCTTGCCGGTGCCGGTGACCTTGAAGCGCTTGCTGGCGCCACTGTGCGTCTTCATCTTCGGCATGGTCGCCGTCTCCTCTCAGTTGCCCCCGCGGGAGCAGCAATTACCTGGCGATGTGGCTCCTGCCCGGAGCCACATCGCCCTTCTCCCGCGA